>NZ_JBQFPK010000007.1:0-259510 GCF_056534465.1 Ruegeria sp. D3 | reverse complement strand
GCAAATCCGCCGCATAATCAAACCAACCAGATGCGCCAGATCCTCTCTTAGCTCAGGCAGCCATCTGTCCCAAAATCCCTGACAACGGACACCACACTCGAATCGAAGGCCTGGACAAGCACTGTCGGAAAGCGATTGTCCGTGCTTGAGGGTCTCAATTGTTCGCGTAGAAACTTCACTTCGTTTCGTTCCCGAACAATACTTCAAAGCTTGCAGAATCGATTCTCGCAATTGGCCTCTTGGTCCTCTAGACAAGGCGTCTTCAAGGAGCTTTGCGACATCAGACTTGATAAAACGCTCGCCAGGCATTTGTCTCTCAAAAACCGCCTAGCGTAATTTTGGCACAAACTGGTTTTCTGACAGAAATCGTTCGAAGCTCTTCAGTTCGACGTAGGTAGCGCGCCCGACCTTGATGAGTTTGATTTCTCCTGCGGCTGCTCGGTCATACACTGTGCTGGCAGCCCAACCAGAATACGAAACAAAGTCGGGGCGCAGTTTCATTGTTAGAGGGTAAGTATCGTTCCTTTTCATTTTGATCTCCCTAAAAGCATCATGGCACCCCGATCAAACCTGCCTCAAACCAATGTGGTCAACATAAAAAGTTGAGCGTAAAGGATTGGTAAGGTTAAAAATTTTTTTATCCTTGGCTGTCTACTCGATTTCAAGAATAGACCGCTTAAGCGTTTTGCCGGTGCGATGGGAAAATTGAGGCAGTTTAGTTCCCGGCGAATCAGTCGGTCAGAAATCAACTGAGGTACTTTCGCGCCGAATTGGGGCTTTAATTCAGGTCTTCCAAGTCTGCCGATGGGACTGCGTGCTGTAATGCTCTGTGAAACAAAACCAACCAGTCACGCGCCCATTCGAAAGAGGATTTCCAATCATTTCGAGAGTTCTTGTCAAATTTCCTGCTTGCTCGAATACGCCATTGGTTTTCGTCGGGTCTCAGGCACGTGGAAACACTTTTGTAAGTTCTAGAAGCCTTCAGAACACGATTTGTATCAAGAAGGGCATGTCTGCACTTAAGGTTTGGTTTTTGAGCCAACAAGTTAACTTGTATTTCCGACCTATTTGCAACGACTTCATATTTTAGGTGGGGAATACCAGTTCTGAAAAACGCGCGATGCGCCATTTTAGTAAGTCTTTCTGACAGAGAGACCAAGCCTGTTGTTTTTAGAAACTCTTCAAATTCATCCCAGAATTTTGAGAACGCTCGGCGCGAGGGTCTCGGTTTCAATAGTGAAGGTTTCGCATAGTCGTTGGTAGCTATGCACCTTCCTGCGATTAGGTTGAGCTCATTATTTCCCTGTGCGCAGCGAAGGCTGTACACTGCTAAAGGAAACCCGTTCTCTGCTAGTTGTCCCACAGCGCTCGCAACCCGTCTCGTTGGTTTCCTTGCGATGATTACGCAAGCCGGATCAAACCAATCGTTGAGCACTGCACGCTTGTCCTGTTTAAGGACGCGCAGGAGCTCACCTTCCTTAGTTGCGTCACGAAAAACTGCATTCTTGTGATTTTGAATCCCGTACGCAAATTCGACCGCACGCTCTCTACCCAAGTAGCTAGTATAGTCAAGAACTTGAGGAAGGGCTTCCATCTGCGCTTCATAACTGTCCGATTTGAATTCGACGATTATGAGCTTACGCGTTTCCGTCACAAACAAGCAGTCAACCTTCAGATAATAGTCAGAGAGAACATATTCTCTGCGCATCAAAATAGGCGGGTCGCAGGATGCTAACAGCAGTCTTTGCATCGCCATTGAGCCAGTTGATGCCACTGACTCAACCAATGCTCATATCCTGGACTAATGGAGGCAAAGATAAAACCTCTCGGGGTCTATAGTTCATCAGTACACCTTGGGGACCAAGGCAACATACCTGTTCTTGTGGGTTTGTGAGCCCTTTTATGATCGAGGGTTTTCAAGTGCCCATCGCGTAATTCTAAAACTTCAGCAAGATGTGAGTCAAAGTTGATAAGGGATTAGGTAACAAATTGAAATAATTTATCTTTATTCCTTCGCTCGCTTGTTTTGGGTACAGGGGGTCGTAGGTTCGAATCCTGCCGCCCCGACCACTTCTTCTTACAATGTTGGTGATCCACCCATTGCCTGGTAGAGCGCACTTAGCGCTTTATCCAGAGTCTTGCTTTCGACTGGCACCTGCACAGGCGGTCCTGTCCTTTGGGGGACATTAAAAAACACCTCGGCATCGATCCGATAGCCAGCAGTGTTTTTGGTCGATGTCAGGCGCATGACACTTTGAGGCAAGTCCTGCGGATATCCCTCGTAGTTGAGAATCAGATAAGCAGTCGTGTCCGGAGGCAAAAGCTCGGTGCATTCAAACACTTGATTCCCGACCCGTTCGAACTGCTCTCCTGGATCGCTACAGCTGACTTCAAACGTATCGAACAGACGCTTTGGATAGTCTTGAAACTGTGCACTGCGGGTTGGAATGGGCACATCTTGTGCTGTGCACGCCACGATCAGGCCCATTACGGATAGGATTCCAAGCCTCGGTATCAATTCCTGTATCCTCGATCTGTCGTTTGGCGGGGTATGCCCGGATGTGCTTGTCCGATATGGGCCGTGCTGATTCTGTTTCAGTTTAAATACCTTAACGCAGGTTTATCAAATGCCGATAACTGTGCCGGAAATCACAGTTAATTGCGCGTTAGATTTAGTCGGCGGCTGACCAATACCGGTGGATGAACTTGTGGAGGAATCGGGAAACACCTCGTTTCACGAAGGCGTTACAATCCGGTCAACAAAAAAGATTTCAAAAATGACGGAAAAATGACGTTGACGATCTATGGCTGAATACGCCAGATTGTATGGGCCGAATGTGGTGCCACTAAATCTGGTAGAAAAACCGGTGTTGGGCACAGGGCGAGGGTCGGAAAGCACATAATAGTAACGTGCAGCCGTTTGGACGGGTTTGCGCTGCCGCGGGTAGCGCAGGGTTCGTTGCGCCCGAATTTTTTGGCAGGTGGGCGATCCTTGATTTGGGGGTCAATCACTAAGGGACAAGTTGATTGAATCTAGGGCGGCGGACATGCAGATTGACAGGAAATTCACTAAATCGGGACAAGATGCCTACGCGGATTTGGACTTTGTGTCCGCAACGTCTGAGATTCGGAATCCTGATGGCACTATAGTCTTCCGGCTGGATGGTATCGAAGTGCCGTCAAGCTGGAGTCAGGTGGCCAGTGACGTCATCGCTCAGAAATACTTCCGCAAAGCCGGTGTGCCCACCAAGCTGAAGAAAGTTAAGGAAAAAGACGTGCCCGAATTCCTGTGGCGCTCGGTCCCGGCCGAGGGTGCAGAATTCGACGGAGAAACGTCCTCGAAACAGGTGTTTGACCGACTGGCTGGCGCCTGGGCTTATTGGGGCTGGAAGGGTGGCTATTTCTCGACCGAGGAAGACGCACGCTCCTACTTTGACGAGATGCGCTATATGCTGGCGACCCAACGCGCCGCGCCGAACTCGCCACAGTGGTTCAATACGGGCCTTCACTGGGCTTACGGTATCGACGGTCCTGCGCAGGGTCACCACTATGTCGACTATAAAACCGGCAAACTGACCAAGTCGAAATCCGCTTACGAACATCCGCAGCCGCACGCGTGCTTCATCCAGTCCGTCGATGATGATCTGGTGAACGAAGGCGGCATCATGGATCTGTGGGTGCGCGAGGCGCGCCTGTTTAAATATGGCTCGGGCACCGGGACCAACTTCAGCCATCTGCGCGCGGAAGGCGAGGCGCTGTCAGGCGGCGGCAAGTCCTCGGGTCTTATGGGCTTTCTCAAGATCGGCGACCGCGCCGCTGGCGCGATCAAATCAGGCGGTACAACCCGTCGAGCAGCAAAGATGGTAATCGTCGATGCAGATCACCCCGATATCGAGCAATTCATCGAATGGAAGGTGATCGAAGAGCAGAAGGTGGCCTCGATCGTTGCCGGATCGAAGATGCACGAGAAGATGCTGAACGGCATTTTCGAGGCCATCCGCTCTTGGGACGGCGCCGCCGATGACGCCTATGATCTGAACAAGAATGACAGCCTGAAAATGGCTGTGCGCGAGGCCAAAAAGGTCGCAATTCCCGAGACTTACATCAAGCGCGTGCTGGATTACGCGCGGCAAGGCCACGACAGCATCGAATTCCCGACCTATGATACGGACTGGGACTCGGAAGCTTACAGCTCGGTCTCGGGCCAAAACTCCAACAACTCGATCCGCGTGACCAACGCGTTCCTGACGGCCGTTGAAAAAGACGCCGATTGGGAGCTGATCAACCGGACCGATGGTAATGTCGCCAAGACCGTCAAAGCGCGCGATCTGTGGGAAAAGGTCGGCCACGCCGCGTGGGCCTGTGCCGATCCGGGCATTCAGTTCCACGACACCGTCAACGAATGGCACACATGCCCCGAAGATGGTGAGATTCGCGGCTCGAACCCTTGCTCGGAATACATGTTCCTTGATGACACGGCTTGTAACCTGGCGTCGATGAACCTGCTGACCTTCCTCAAGGAAGGTGAGTTCCAGGCGGCGGATTACATGCACGCCTCACGACTGTGGACCCTGACGCTGGAAATCTCGGTGACTATGGCGCAATTCCCATCGAAGGAAATCGCGCAACTGTCTTACGATTTCCGTACCTTGGGTCTGGGCTACGCGAATATCGGCGGCCTGCTGATGAACATGGGCTACAGCTATGACTCGGATGAGGGTCGGGCGATCTGTGGCGCGTTGACCGCGATCATGACCGGTGTGGCCTATGCGACCTCGGCCGAGATTGCGGGGGAACTGGGTGCGTTCAAGGGCTATGAGCGCAACGCCGATCACATGCTGCGCGTCATCCGTAACCACCGCCGTGCGTCGCAGGGTGTGACCGAGGGTTATGAGAAACTGGCCGTTAAGCCGGTGCCTCTGGACCACGGCAACTGCCCAGACAAGCGCCTGATTGATCTGGCCATGTCGGCCTGGGATGAGGCGCTGAGCCTTGGCGAAAAGAACGGGTACCGCAATGCGCAGGCGACCGTGATCGCGCCGACCGGCACCATCGGTCTGGTGATGGATTGCGACACCACCGGGATCGAGCCGGACTTTGCTCTGGTCAAGTTCAAGAAGCTTGCGGGCGGCGGTTACTTCAAGATCATCAACCGCTCGGTGCCGTCGGCGCTGGAGAAGCTGGGCTATTCCTCGTCTCAGATCGAAGAGATCGTGGGCTACGCGGTTGGTCATGGCACCATCGGCAACGCGCCGGGGATCAACCACACCTCGCTTACCGGTCATGGGTTCGGCCCGAATGAACTGGCCAAGGTGGATGCGGCACTGGAAAGCGCGTTCGACATCCGGTTCGTCTTCAACCAGTGGACATTGGGCGAGGATTTCTGCACCGGCGTTCTGGGCATCCCGGCCACCAAGCTGAATGACCCGACTTTCGACCTTCTGCGTCACCTGGGTTTCACCCGCGCGGATATCGAAGCGGCGAATGATCACGTCTGCGGAACCATGACGCTGGAAGGCGCGCCGCACCTGAAAGAGGAACACTATTCCATCTTCGATTGCGCCAACCCGTGCGGCAAGAAAGGTAAGCGTTTCCTTGGGGTTGACAGCCACATCACCATGATGGCGGCGGCGCAGAGCTTCATCTCGGGTGCGATCTCAAAAACGATCAACATGCCGAACGACGCGACCATCGAAGACTGCCAGAAGGCATATGAGTTGTCGTGGTCGCTGGGTGTGAAGGCGAACGCGCTGTACCGCGACGGTTCGAAGCTGTCTCAGCCCCTGGCCGCTGCATTGGTTGAGGATGATGATGAGGCCGCCGAGGTTCTGGAAAGCGGCACACCGGCCGAAAAAGCTGCCGTGCTGGCCGAGAAGGTCATCGAGAAGGTCGTCGTCAAGGAAATCGTCCGGTCTCACCGCGAAAAGATGCCCGAGCGTCGGAAGGGTTATACTCAGAAAGCCATCGTTGGCGGCCATAAGGTCTATCTGCGGACGGGTGAGTATTCGGATGGCTCGCTGGGTGAGATCTTCATCGACATGCACAAGGAAGGCGCTGGCTTCCGCGCGATGATGAACAACTTTGCCATCGCGGTCTCGGTCGGCCTACAATACGGCGTGCCGCTGGAAGAGTTCGTGGACGCCTTCACCTTCACCAAGTTCGAACCGGCGGGGATGGTGCAGGGCAACGACTCGATCAAGAACGCGACGTCGATCTTGGACTACATCTTCCGCGAGCTGGCCGTCAGCTATCTGGACCGCACTGATCTGGCCCATGTGAAGCCCGAAGGCGCGACCTTTGACGATATCGGCCGAGGCGAGGAAGAGGGCGTCTCGAACGTCTCGGAAATCAGTGAAACAGCGGCCTCCAAGTCATTGGAAGTATTGAAGCAAATCAGCTCGACCGGGTATCTGCGCAAGCGGTTGCCGCAGGATCTGGCCGTGTTCACACCGCAAGCAGATGCGACCGGGATGGCGGAACCTGCCGCCGTGTTCGAAGCCCCTGCTGAAACTGCAGTGGCGACCGGCATGGACGCTCGCACCAAAGCTAAGATGCAAGGGTACGAGGGCGATCCCTGCGGTGAATGCGGAAACTACACGCTGGTGCGCAACGGCACCTGCATGAAATGCAACACCTGCGGTGCGACCAGCGGGTGTAGCTAAGGCAAACGCCCCGTCAGGCGGGGTGTAGGGACCTGGGCTTTCCCCCGAATGCCCGGTCCCGACGAATACGGAAGAAGGCGCCGAGACTTACCGACGATGCCTTTTTCCACTCGGCCGACATGCCCGTGTCGGCCGGGAACAGGGTGGGGCGGAATATTGCTCTTTCCCACTCTCTCACGGGACGGGTGCGCTCGTCCCATGCGCAGTCCAGGCCGCAGGCAAAAAAACACCGGGCGGTCAACGATATGAGCCTGGATGGCGAAACTTAAAGGGGGCCTCGGCCCCCTTTTTTTCATACACTTACGTTGGCAAGTGAATGTTAAATTTCTCGCGAAGCGCCGCGTCCAGCATGGGATCGAACCGTGCGGGTGACGGCGTGGACAAGATTTCCTCTTTCCGGGCCGTGGCCTTGGCGATCAGATCAGGCTTGTCCAATTCGGCCCATTCTTTGGGAGACGTGCGGTCGCCATAAGTCGGATACACGTAATCCGCTTGCATTCGGCTTAGCGTTGCATCGGTGCCGAGGTAATGGCCCGGGCCGCCCATGCAGACTTCGGCGATCTGGTCGAGCGCCAGCGTTTCATCCGTGACTTCGATCCCACGAACACAGCGCTGCGCCTGTCCTATAATGTCATCCCCTAGGATCAGGCTTTCAAAACAGAAACCCAGCAATGAGGCGTGCATTCCAGCGGCCTCGTACACCATATTCACGCCAGACAATCCCGCCATGACATTCGAGCACATCTGCTCCCAGCCAGCCTGCATATCTGGCATTTTCGAGTCGGATGCGCCGGCCGCCGCGCCGCCGGGAAGATCATAGAACTGGTGCATTTGTCCGCACCCGGCCGTCAGCAGGGCTTGCTCGCCCGAGCCTATGGACATAGCGCCGGTTCGCAGGTCCAACCCAAAGGGCCAGGTGCCAAAAACTGCAGGTGCGCTGGGGCTTACGGCATTTACATAAACCAGTCCGGCCAGGCATTCGGCGGTGGCCTGTGTGATTGCGCCCGCGATGGTCGAGGGGGCTGTCGCACCGGCCATACCTGCGGACAACAACAGTACCGGCATTCCAGCCTTGATACACTCCTCCATCACTTCGCAACTTTCGGTGGCGAATTTCATCGGAGGAACAACGAAACAGTTCGAGTTCGATACAAATGGTCGCTCGCGCCACTTATCCTCTCCGCCCGCGATCATGTGCAACATCTCAACCGCTGGGGCGACATGGCTGGGCTCTGTGAACGACGTGCCGATGTGTTTGAACGTGCCAGAACAGGCGGCGTAGACGGTGTTCAGGTCCATCTCCATGTTGTCCGTGATGTCACGACACACCATAGGGCGTTGAACGAAATGAATATTATCCAGTTGCTGACAAATCCGCGCTGCATCGTGCAGGTCTTGAACGGTCGAGTCCCGATACTCCCTACCATGGACGTCGACCATGCTGACAGCAGCGCCCGCGGTGCCATAGTGGACGCGCGTGCCCGACAGATCGAGATCCATCTGCCCATCACGGCTGTGCAGGGTCACGGAACGATTGGCATTGGCAATCGTGTTCTCGACCAGCGCCCGTGGAAAGCGAATGCGCCCGTCGTCGCCCAAGGTGCATCCAGCGCTGACCAGATAGTCAATCCCGCTTTGCGGCGCGTCCGCAAGCCCGATCGTTTCAAGCGCCGTCAGCGCGGCCTCGTGTATCTGTTCAACCTGCCGAGGGGTGAGCGGTTTCAGTGTTCCGCCTTCAAGGCCAGGGCGAACGGGGCGCAAGTGGTCGGGAAGGGCCGAGGCACGGGCCGCGCGACGTGCGGCGCGGCCGCCGCTGCGAGAAGAGGTACGGGATTGGTCGTTCATATCAAAGTCCGATTGGTGAGTTGCGAGTGGTCTAAGGGCGGTTCAATCCCGGAATGGTCGCCCTCGGGCCGCGCGACCACGATCCGCACCGATGGTGCGGCTGATCAGCCGGATCTTCCAAACGTCACTGTGCATGAGGCTCCTCACCTTGTGGCATGCAGTGTTCCAAGTCGGGTCGCCTCATTCTGTTCTGTTTGCGACTTCGATGACCAAAAGCGAAACAAACCTGAGTTTTTCGGCACATAGATTACCTTGGGTAAAGAAATTACCCGTTTGATCCGGAAATCTGTTATACTTCGGTCACTTATTTAGCAGCAATTCGTGATCTCAATTGATTTTTAACGATTGGCTTCCAGTTGTATGGCACTCTGAAAAGAATACTCGAATGTTTTGATGAAAGGCTTTTGTAGTCTAATGAACCATCTGCTGCCCATCATTGTCGCGATGACACTGACCGGCACCATCTCGGCTTTTGCCGAGGATTGGAGCGGGGCTTATGCAGGATTCAGCTTTGGTTATGCGGATGCAGATGGCCCGAACGGCGCAAGCGGTAGTGATTCTAGCTTCGGTCCTCATGTCGGGTATGACCACGATTTCGGGAATTTCGTTCTGGGAGGCGAGCTTGAGTATAATCGGCTGTCTTTGAATCTGGGCCAGAACGAAGGTAGCCTGGACAGCATGACCCGCGTGAAACTGCGTGGCGGGTACGATTTCGGATCTGCGCTTGGGTATGTAGTTGTGGGAGCCGCACGAGTGGATTCGTCGGTCGAAAATGACACAGCTGCGGTCTACGGAATCGGTGTTGCCTATCCGGTCACCGATAGATTTGTCATCAGTGGTGAGGCTTTAAGACAGAATTTTGACGACGTGACCCGTTCCGAAGGCGGCCTCGATTCCAACGTGTTCAATTTGAGAACGACCTTTCGGTTCTGACCACGGCTACTCTGCTGCATTCTGGTCAGCCAACTCTTTCGCGAAATCACATATGGTTTTTAAAGCAGACGCAAAGCGCACGTCCTCGATTGTCATGGCCACGCGAATATGTCCTTTAGCAGCAGTGCCAAAACTCTCGCCAGGCATCACCGCGATTCGACGTTTATCCAGCAGTGCATTTGCGAACTCTAAACCGCTGAGGCCGGTTGCACGCACGTCCAGCATCAGGTACATCGCGCCTTGCGCGGGCACTAAACCGACCGTGGTCTGCGCGCTCAGAATTTCGATTGCCAGCGTCCGTCTGCGGCGAAACGGAGCCGCGATGCTGTTTTCAAGTTCATCTCCGGCGGTCAGCGCAAAATGGGCCGCGTCCTGAACGAAGCCGGGTACGCCGTAGGTCGTGTGTGTGGCCAATGTGATCAGATAAGAGATCACTTTTTCAGGCCCTACGACCCACCCGCATCGAGAGCCCGTCATGGCATGCGATTTGGACATTGAGCCAACGACCAAAGTGCGGTCCGCCATATCAGGCAGGCTGCGGGGCGAGATGTGCGCTCCATCCCAAACCTGCGTGTCGTAAACTTCGTCGGAAATCAGCCACAGGTCGCGTTTACGGCAGACATCGGCCAGGCCCTCGAGGGTCTGGCGGGAATACACGACCCCGGTAGGGTTGTTGGGCGTATTGATGAGCAACGAAACCGCACCGTCAGAGGCGGCTTCGATCTGCTGGGGGTCTGGCTGAAAGGCTGCCTTGGCTGTGGTTTGAACCGCCCGGTCGATGGCGCCGGCGCCGCGGATCGTTCCAGGGTAGGTGGCATAGTATGGGTCCAGGTACAGGCCAAAATCACCCGGATCGCAAACCGCCATATGGGCCGCGAACAGAGCCGATTGACCGCCGGGTGTAATCAATACGTTGTTACGTGTGGTGGGAACACCGGTTCGCGTTTGAACGCGCGCAGCTACTGTATCGCGCAGCAGATCCGTACCGGGCACCAATGCGTATCCCGTGTGGCCTTGTCGGGCGGACAGATTCATCGCACGCAGAATTGACGGATCTGTGCGGATATCATGTTCCCCAATGGTCAGTTCGGTAACCGCAAGGCCTTCGGTTATCATTCGTCGGGCGCGGTAGAATACGTCCCACCCGTCGCTGTCGCCTCTGGTCAATTGCGTAATACGCCGTGACAGTTTCATGATGCGTCTCTGCCTGTTTTGTAGCCGAAAGGGCCAGAGCGTTTTGAGAATGTCAATTCGAGGCAGTGTGAAAACAGGGGCTTGGCGGAACAATGCCCGCATGATAACCAAACTCTATGAAACTGACGTTCTGCATCATTACCTGCTGCATTTCCTGCTGATTTATCAAGCGGGCCAGTTTCTTTCGTTTTCATCCCTGAGACAAGTTGCTAAGCCCGCGCCAACGCGAGACGCCATGCCGTTCTTAGGAGCCGACCGATGACCACGATCAAACTGCACAACACAAGGACCCGGACGAAAGAGGATTTCGTGCCGATCAGTGCTGACAATGTGCGGATGTATGTCTGTGGTCCGACGGTCTATGACCGCGCCCATCTGGGCAATGCGCGGCCCGTGGTGGTGTTTGACGTGCTCTATCGGTTGCTGCGCCACAGCTATGGCGCAGAGCATGTGACCTATGTGCGAAACTTCACCGACGTGGATGACAAGATCAACGCGACTGCTTTGGCGCGGCAGAAAGCGGGTGCAGCGGGCACGTTGGAGCAGCTTGTGCAGGAACGCTCGGACGAGACGATCGGCTGGTACTTGCATGACATGGGCGCTTTGGGCGCGCTGGAGCCCAACGAGATGCCGCGCGCGACGCAGTATATTGGCCAGATGATCGCCATGATCGAGGACTTGATCGCCAAAGGCCACGCCTATGCAGCCGAGGGGCATGTTCTGTTCGCTGTGGACAGCTGGAAGGCTAAATACGGCGCGCTGTCTGGTCGTTCGGTCGATGACATGATCGCCGGAGCGCGGGTCGAGGTTGCGCCATACAAAAAGAACCCGATGGATTTCGTACTTTGGAAACCGTCGACCGACGAGTTACCGGGGTGGGACAGCCCGTGGGGACGGGGGCGTCCGGGATGGCATATCGAATGCTCGGCCATGAGCTATGAGCTGTTGGGTGAGAGTTTTGACATTCACGGCGGCGGCAATGATCTGATGTTCCCGCATCATGAAAACGAGATAGCGCAAAGCTGCTGCGCCCATCCCGAGGGCGAGTTCGCGCGGGTTTGGTTGCATAATGAGATGCTGCAGGTTGAGGGCAAGAAGATGTCCAAGTCTTTGGGCAATTTCTTCACCGTACATGATCTGCTGGATCAGGGCGTTCCGGGTGAGGTGATCCGGTTTGTGTTCTTACAGACGCATTACCGCAAGCCGATGGACTGGACCGAGAAGAAGGCCCGCAACGCCGAGGCGACGCTGCGCAAGTGGCGGGCGCTGACAGCGGGCATCGAGCCCGCCGCCAGCGCGGCCCCCTCGATGATCGCCGCGCTGGGTGATGACCTGAACACGGCGGGGGCTTTGGCGGAACTCCACCGCCTGGCGGCAGAGGGTGACGCAGCGGGCCTGTTGGCCAGTGCGCAGGTTCTGGGGTTGTTGGAGCCTGAGATGGGTGCTTGGGCCGATACGGGCTCGGCGGAACTTTCGGGTCATGCGACGCGTCTGGCCGAGGCGCGGGCCCAGGCGATGCAAAGCAAGGACTTCTCGGAAGTGGACCGGTTGAAGGCGGCCTATGTCGCAGCAGGGCTGGAAGTGCGGATGAGCAAGGACGGTGTGGAGCTGGTGCCGGGGGCCGGGTTTGACGCTGCCAAGCTGGAGGGTGTGTGATGTCGAAGGAACGGCTTTATCTATACGACACCACCCTGCGCGACGGGCAGCAGACCCAGGGTGTGCAGTTCTCGACCGCTGAAAAGGTGCAGATTGCCAAGGCTCTGGACGAGTTGGGCGTGGACTATATCGAGGGCGGCTGGCCCGGTGCGAACCCCACCGACAGCGCGTTTTTCGAGGTTGCGCCAAAGACCTCGGCCCGGTTGACGGCCTTTGGTATGACCAAACGGTCGGGCCGGTCGGCCGAGAATGATGATGTGCTGGCCGCCGTGATGAATGCTGGCACGCAGGCTGTCTGTCTGGTGGGCAAGTCTCATGATTACCACGTGACCCACGCATTGGGGACCACGCTGGAGGAGAATGTCGAGAATGTCCGCGCCTCAGTCGCGCATATCGTGGCGCAGGGGCGCGAGGCACTGTTCGATGCCGAGCATTTCTTTGACGGCTACAAGGACAATCCCGCCTATGCGGTTCAGGTCTGCCGGGCGGCTCTGGACGCAGGCGCGCGCTGGATTGTGCTGTGCGATACCAATGGCGGTGCGCTGCCAGCCGAGGTGTCGCGCATTGTGACCGAAGTGATCGCCGCAGGTCTGCCGGGCGATCGTCTGGGTATTCATACGCACAATGACACCGAAAACGCAGTCGCCTGTTCGCTGGCTGCCGTCGACGCAGGCGCGCGACAGATACAGGGCACGCTGAACGGGCTGGGTGAGCGGTGTGGCAATGCGAACCTGACCGCTTTGATCCCGACCTTGTTGCTGAAAGAACCATATGCCTCGAACTTTGATATAGGCGTCACCACAAAGGCGCTGGCCGGTCTGACGCGGATCAGCCGGATGCTGGACGACATCCTGAACCGGGTGCCCAGCAAACAATCGGCCTATGTGGGGGCCTCGGCCTTTGCGCATAAGGCGGGGTTGCACGCCAGCGCGATCCTCAAGGATCCCTCGACCTATGAGCATGTAGATCCGGGGGCAGTCGGCAATGCGCGGATCATCCCGATGTCGAACCAGGCGGGCCAATCGAACCTGCGCAAGCGGCTGACCGAGGCGGGGCTGTCGGTGGAAAAAGCCGACCCGGCGCTGGGGCGCATCCTTGACCGGATCAAACAGCGCGAGGCCGAGGGCTATTCTTATGACACCGCACAGGCCAGTTTCGAACTGCTGGCGCGGGATGAGTTGGGGCAACTGCCCGAGTTCTTTGAGGTCAAGCGGTACAAAGTGACCGTTGAACGGCGCAAGAACAAGTACAACAAGATGGTCAGCCTGTCCGAAGCCGTGGTCGTGGTGAAAGTCGACGGCGAAAAGAAGCTGTCGGTCAGTGAGTCTCTGGATGAGGATGGCAGCGATCGCGGACCGGTGAACGCGCTTGCCAAGGCGCTGGCGAAAGATCTGGGGCAATATTCGCAGGTTCTAGCGGATATGCGGCTGGTGGATTTCAAGGTGCGCATCACCCAAGGCGGGACCGAGGCTGTGACCCGCGTCATCATCGACAGCGAAGACGGGCAGGGGCGGCGCTGGTCGACCGTGGGCGTCAGTGCGAACATAGTCGATGCCTCGTTCGAGGCTCTGCTGGATGCGATCCAGTGGAAACTGGTGCGTGATTGCGGGCCGCAGGCGGTGGTGGCCGAGTGAGCGTTGCCTTCGACGATGACGTAAAGGCCTGCGCCGCACTTGTGCATCGCGCTGATCCGGATCGGTTCATGGCGGTGATGGCGGCTCCGGTTGCGGTGCGGCCCAAGCTCTTTCCGATTTACGCACTAAATGCCGAGGTGGCGCGCGCGCCGTGGGTCACGCAAGAGACGATGATCGCCGAAATGCGTCTGCAATGGTGGCGCGATGCGTTGCAGGAAATTGCCGAAAGTGGAACTGTGCGCCGCCACGAGGTTGTAACGCCCTTGTCCCGTGTGCTGTCGCCTCATCTGGCCGCGCAACTTGATGAGTATGTGGCCGTAAGGCGTTGGGATATATATCGTGATCCGTTCGAAGATCAGGCCCATTTCGACACCTATCTGGACCAGAGCGCAGGTAGCCTAATGGTTGCTTCTGCGCAGGTTCTGGGGCCAGCGGATGAGGGAGTTTTGCGCGACTTCGGCTATGCGGTTGGCGTGGCGAATTGGTTGCGCGCGATCCCCGAGCTTGAAGCGCGCGGGCGCATCCCATTGTTGGACGGCACACCTGACGGGGTGCGGGCGCTGGCGCAAGCAGGGTTGGACCGGTTGCGGCGGGCGCGGGCGAATGCGGCGGTGGTGTCGGCACAGGCACGTCCGGCGCTGTATTCCGGGTGGCAGGCCGAATGGGTGCTGCGCCGCGCCATTGCCAAACCGGATCGTGTGGCTGCCGGGGATATGGCGCAGGGGGAAATGCGGCGCAGGTTGTCCCTGATGTGGACGGCCGCGCGGGGGCACTGGTAGGCGATCAGGCGGCCTCGGGTTCCGTGGGCTTCAACACCAGCCACAACAGTGCGCCACCGGCCAAGGTCAACAGAGGGATCATGGCAAGGTTCACCGCTGTCCACCCCTCGACCGCCGAACCGCCCGAGCAGTTCATCAACCCGCCCGAAGCAAGCGAGGCAAAGGTTACGCCGCCGAACACCAGCAGGTCATTCAGGCCCTGCATCCGCCCGCGTTCATTCACGTCATGGGCAGAGGCCAGCATCGTAGTGGCCCCGATAAAGCCAAAGTTCCAACCGATGCCCAGCAGGATCAGGGCGATGAAGAAATTGCCAAGCTCGACCCCTTGCAGGGCGACCACTCCGGCTGCGCCCAGAATGGCCAGGCCAAGGGCGACGATTCTCTCGACTCCAAAGCGGGCGATCAACTGACCGGTGAAAAAGCTGGGGATATACATGGCCAGAACATGCCCAGTCACCACATCGGCCGCGTCATTGGCCGAATAGCCGCAGCCGACAACCGCCAGCGGGGTTGAGGTCATGACAAGGTTCATCAGCGCATATGACACCATCGCGCAGATGATCGCGACGGCGATGCGCGGGGTTTTCAACATCTCAAGTCGGTTGCGACCTTTGGGTGCGTCCTCTGCCATTTTTGCCGGGGTCGGGATGTCGAGAAAGAAGAACAGGACCGAGCCGATCACATTCACCGCAATCACTGCCATATAGGTGCCGAGGAACGGGATCACATAGGCGGTTGAGGTCAGCTTGACGATCTGTGGCCCAATGATCGCCGCCGCAAGCCCTCCGGCCATGACATAGGAAATCGCTTTGGGGCGGAAAGCGTCCGAGGCCGTATCGGCGGCGGCAAAGCGGTAAAAGCCGTGCGCGCTCATATAGATACCGGTCAACAGGCTGCCTAGCAGAAAGATGGAGAATGACCCCAAATACAGGCCGTAAGCCCCGACCAGACCGCCAAGCGCACCTGCAGTTGCGCCCACCAGAAAGCCAACGCGCCGTCCCCAGCGCTGCATGATGGCCGAGATCGGCGTGGCCGCCAGCATCGACCCTAGCACGATAAGTGAGATCGGAAGGGTCGCCAGACAGGCATTGGTCGCCAGCGACTCGCCCGCCAACCCGCCGACGATAAAGATCATCGGCATCTGTGCGCCCAGCACCGCTTGCGCGGCCACCAGAACGGCGACGTTGCGTTTGGCTTGGCTGTCATCGGGGGTAGTGGCGGTCATCGTCATGCGCCCATGGGTATCCGCGAAAAGCATGTCGCACAAGCGGGTTGCATATGCGTCAAAGCAGCCTAACGTGTGCGCAATCAAACAGCCTGAGGCCCGCATGTCCGTCGGACGTATCATCGAAACCAACGACTGTGTGCGTGAGGGGGCCGAGTGGCTGGGCAATGCCTGCCCGCGCATGGCCTATGCGCTGGATCAGGTGGGACCGTTGCCCCTGCGTCGCAAGCCTGACGGGTTCGCGCAGCTGCTTAGCGCGATTGTCAGCCAGCAGGTCAGCGTGGCCTCTGCCAATGCGATCTGGAAACGGTTGCAGGACGCGAAACTAACCGGCCCGCGCAAGATCATGTGGGCCACCGATGATGACCTACGAGCCGTTGGGCTGAGCCGTCAGAAAATTCGCTATGCCCGCGCGCTGACCGAAGCGCGCATTGATTACAAGGCGTTACGCGATCTTCCTGACGCGGATGTGGTCGCCGTTCTGACCGAAGTTCCTGGCATCGGGGTCTGGACCGCCGAGATCTACGCCATGTTCTCGCTGGGCCGCGCCGATGTGATGGCACCCGGCGATCTGGCCCTGCAAGAGGCCGCGCGTATCCTCTACGATCTGCCCAAGCGCCCGAACGACAAGGAATTGCGGCAGATGGCCGAGGCGTGGTCGCCCTGGCGGTCGGTTGCGGCGCGGGTGTTGTGGGCCTATTACCGGGTTGCAAAGGAACGAGAAGGGATCAGATGACTCGAGTATTGAATGCGCTCCGAAAAGAGCCGGTTTCGGGCGACACGCGCTCGGTCGTGGTGTTTGTGCATGGCTACGGCGCCAACGGGGCCGACCTGCTGGGGCTGGCCGATCCACTGGGTGAGCATCTACCCGACACGCTGTTCGTGGCGCCCGACGCGCCCGAGCAAATTCCTGGTATGCCCAACGGATTTCAATGGTTCCCGATCCCGTGGATCGACGGCTCGTCCGAAGAAGAGGCGCGTCGCGGTATGGAGATGGCGGTCGAGGATTTCAACGCCTTCCTTGACGCGCTGATGGTGGATGAGGACGTGCTGCCCGAACAGGTGGTGCTGTTCGGCTTCAGTCAGGGCACGATGATGAGCCTTCACGTGGCCCCGCGCCGCGAAGACCCGGTAGCTGGGATCGTCGCCTTTTCGGGCCGGTTGCTAGAGCCTGATCTGCTGCCCGATGAGACGGTCAGCCGAATGCCGATCCTTCTGGTGCATGGAGACGCTGATGATGTGGTGCCGCCGCAATCGCTGCCTGAGGCGGCCGAGGCGCTGCAGGCTGCCGATTTCAAAGAGGTTTACGCCCATATCATGAAGGGCACCGGCCACGGTATCGCGCCTGATGGCCTGAGCGTGGCGTTGGCCTTCATGCGTGACAAGCTGAGCCTTTGATCCAATGATCGCAGTCCGGCCGATGATGCCCGAGGATGTGGCAGCCGCGTGTCGGATCCTCAACCAGACTATCGAGATCGGGGGGACGACTGCGTTCGAGATCCCGTTTTCTGAGGCACTTTTTGCGCAAAGTTATCTGGACGGGCCCGACAAGATCTGCTGCCATGTTGCGCTGGACGAACAGGGTGAGGTTGCCGGTTTTCAGTGGCTGGGATCGCATGCAAAATTGCCTGACGACTGCGCCGATATCGCCACCTTTGCGCGCCGCGATCCGGTTCTGAGAGGTGTTGGGCGGGCGCTGTTTGCCGAAACCTCGAAACATGCAGCGGCTTTGGGGTTCAGCGCGATCAATGCCACGATCCGGGCCGATAACCGGCAAGGGCTGAGTTACTACGACAAGATGGGTTTTCTGGACTACTCGGTCGCTTATGGCGTTCCCCTGCGTGACGGCACACCGGTTGATCGGATTTCCAAACGGTTTGAACTGAGAAAGGGTTAGGAATGCTAGTCGTTACTGGAACGGTTGAGGTCGCGCCGGAAGGCATTGAACAGGCGGCAAAAGCCGCGCAGGAAATGGTGGCGGAAACGGTGAAAGAACAAGGCTGTAACATCTACGAATTCAGCCAGGTTCTTGGGCATTCCAACCGCTTCCGAGTGTACGAAGAGTGGGAAAGCCAAGCTGCGCTTGAGGCGCATATGGCCACGCCGCATATGGCCGTGTTTCAGGATGCTTTGGGTGAGGTTGGGGTCACATCCGCAGATATTTACCGCATCGTAGGCGGCGAGAAGCAGCCGCTGCGGTAATCAGCCCCAAAGGTGGGGTTCTGTGAACTCCACCGAGTTGCCCGCCGGATCGCGCACATAAAGCGAGTGCGCACCGTTCGGCCAATCGAACTCGGCATCCAGGGGTACGTTCCAGTCCAGCAGGTGTTTGCGCATCACCGCGATCTGGTCGCGGGGCATGGACAGGCAGACATGGCCCGGTCCGCGCGCTCCATGAGGGGGCACGGGCAGGTCGGGGTTCAGTGGCGGTTTCTCGGTCTCGTCAGCGTTGAAGATCAGCAGAACCGTCGCACCCACGCGATAGAACACATGCCGGTCGGTGACCCGCTGGATTTTTTCAAGTGCCAGAACCTCACCATAGAATTGTTCGGCCACGTCAAGGTCATCGACGTACAAAGCGGTCTCAAGAATGCCCTGCGGGGTGGGGATATCCGACGTGATTTTCATGGCCTAAGCCTATCACAAACGGAGGTTTTTGTCACCGGCGGGGTCGGCGGTCACGTTTACGCTGAGGTGCCGCGTTGATCGCGGGTTCGGGCAGGCTGTCCCATTGGCCGGGATCCAGCCCATCCAGCGTCCAGTCGCCAATGCGGGCGCGGATCAGGCGCAGGGTCGGGTGGCCCACAGCCGCCGTCATGCGCCGAACCTGCCGGTTCTTGCCTTCGCGCAGGGTTAGCTCGATCCAGCAATCGGGCACTGTCTGACGTTCGCGGATCGGAGGGGTGCGCGGCCAAAGCCCATCGGGTTCGTCCATCATCCGGGCCTTGGCGGGGCGGGTCACGCCATCTTTCAACTCGACCCCGTCGCGCAGCGCCTTTAGCGCGGCGGCGTCGGGCAGGCCTTCGACCTGTACCCAGTAGGTTTTGGCCATCTTGTGCTTAGGGTCGGCGATATGCGCCTGCAGCCGCCCATTGTCGGTCAGCAGCATCAGCCCTTCGCTGTCACGGTCCAACCGCCCGGCAGGATAGACGTCCGGTAGGTCGATGAAATCCGACAGGGTGCTGCGCGGTGTGTCCGCATTCGCCCGGTCGGTAAATTGCGGCAGCACGTCGAAGGGTTTGTTGAATCGAATAAACCAGCTCATGGTCTTCGCCATAGCGCGGCGGAAACTGTCGTGCAACCTGTGGATAACTGTCATGTGCCTGTTACGCAGGCAGCTTACCCATTCCCCGAGATATTGTGGATACTCAGGGCTTGTCAGAGTTTTAACACGATATATAGTTAACTTAAGGCCGGGGCGGGTGTTCCCCGCTCTGATGTCAAACGGGCAGAGCAGAGCGAGGAGCGATTCTGATATGGACGCAGACTTCAGGACCGAATTTGTCAGGGAACCCGGTGCGCTAAAGCATCATCCGGCACTGGTTTTGAACGCCGATTATCGCCCCTTGTCTTACTATCCGCTGTCCCTTTGGCCATGGCAGGAGGCTGTGAAAGCCGCCTGGCTGGATCGGGTGGACATTGTGGCAGAGTATGACGAGGTCGTCCGAAGCCCCAGCACTGAAATCCGAATACCGTCGGTTGTTGTGCTGAAAGACTATGTAAAACCCAGAAAGCGCGTGGCCTTCACGCGCTTTAATTTATTTCTAAGGGATGAATTCCGCTGCCAGTATTGCGGCAGCCGGGGGGATCTGACGTTTGACCACGTGGTGCCGCGTGCCGCAGGCGGTGTAACCAGCTGGCAGAACGTGGTGGCGGCGTGCAGCCCGTGCAACCTGCGCAAAGGGTCGAAATCGCTGCGGCAGGCAGGAATGACCCTGCGCAAGCCGCCGCGCCAGCCTGATGCCGAAGCCTTACGCAATGTCGGGCGGAAGTTCCCGCCCAATCACCTGCATGACAGCTGGATCGACTTTCTTTACTGGGATGCCGAGCTGGACGAGTTCTGACGCCAGGCCAGCATCCAGAATACAATCAGCACAGTCGAGATTACGCCGTTCCAGGCGGCCATGGACAATCCGAACATCTCCCACGGGATGTCATCGCAGCGTACAAGGGGCGCGGTCATGATCTGGTCGAACAAGTCCTGAGTCGATAGTCCTCCGATATCGCCGGAAGTGCAGCTTGACGGGCCTTCCCACCACCCTTGCTCGACCCCGGCGTGGAAAAAGCCGATAGCCGCAGTGGACAGCGCAGCCAGTGCTCCGACGAGGGGGAAAAAGTTCAAACGCGGCAGCGCCAGAGCCAACGCGCCTACAAAAAAAGCTACGGCATGAGGATAGCGCTGCCAAATGCACATTTTGCAAGGTGCCATACCGCCAAGGTATTGAAATGCCCACGCCCCCAGCAGCAACGCGCCAGAGCCGCCGGCAGCGACCAAAATCAGTTGAGCTCTTCGTGTCATATGTATTTCACCACAAGAAAGCCGCCGAACAGCAGGATTATGAACAACGTGAACATCAGGCCCAGTCGCTTTTCGATGAAGGCGCGGATCGGCTCTCCAAAGCCCCACAAAAGACCGGCTACAATGAAAAAGCGCAATGCACGTGCCAGAATCGACGTCGCAATGAATGTGCCCAGAGGCATGCCGGTCCAGCCCGACATAATGGTGATGACCTTGTAAGGAAAGGGGGTCACGCCCGCCGCCAGCACAGCCCAGAACCCGAAATCGTTGAAACGGGTGTTGAATTCCTCCATCGCGTGAGCCTTGCCCATGGATTCGAGGATGGGCTGACCGAGGCTTTCATAGAAAAAGGCCCCAATCGCGTATCCAAGCAACCCACCGAGCACCGATGCGACCAACGCAACTGTCGCGATCATCCACGCACGTGACGGTCGCGCCAGGATCATCGGAATCATCAGCACATCGGGCGGAATCGGAAAGAACGAGCTTTCAATAAAGGCCACCACGGCCAATGCCCACAAAGCGTGCGGGTGTTCGGCCAGACGAATAGTCCAGTCATAAAGTGATCGTATCATTCGGCGCCAAAATCCCGGTCAACAGATGGGTTAGCCAAATCACGCGGTCATCCTAGGGTCAACTGCCGCCGGAAAAACAAATAACGATGGGTTGTTTTTTGCCTCTGGACCTTCCTGAACTTGGGCGCTAATCCAGTGTTCGTGGCCCAAGTGGCGGAATGGTAGACGCAGGGGATTCAAAATCCCCCGCCTTCACGGGCGTGAGAGTTCGAGTCTCTCCTTGGGCACCACATCTTCCGGTAAGCAAAGTGTATTGGCGACCCTTAAGGGTCCGGTCGGAGGCTGAGCCAGACCAGAAAGCCGATGAACAGGAACACATTGATGTTTAGAAGCGTGTCAATCAGGGAAGTGCTCATGAGCGGTCCTCGCGGGCCAGTGATTTGATCAGGCAGATAACCAGTACCGGAACGATGAAAACAAAGGCTATGGCCGACAAGGCTATGATCGACCGGACAAGCCCAATGTCACCGACAAATATCATCGCCAGCCCTAAAGCTCCGAGAATCGCCCCCCAGATTGTGCGTATGCGGGGCGAGGGGTTCTCGTCCCCACCGGTTCCGATCATCGCCAAGGTGAATCCGGCGCTGACCACACTGGTAATGACGAACAGAAATGCCGCCAAAACCGTTGCGGCCCTCGTCACGCCGTCCAATGGAAACCGTTCCAGCAGAGCAAAGGTCGTGGCGTCCAGATTTTGCGCGTTTATCGCAGACAGTTCTGCGTGTTGGCGCAGGGCGTCGTAAAAGCCTAAGCCTCCGAAGATTCCGAACCAGAAGATCGAAAACAGGGTGGGTGCGACGATAACGCCTACCAGAAACTCACGAATGGTTCGCCCGCGCGAAATACGAGCGATAAAGATGCCTACAAAGGGAGACCAAGCTAACCACCAGATCATGTAGTTCAGCGTCCAGCCCTGAAACCAGTCGACGATGATATCATCGAAAAACTCGGCGGTCGAAAACCCGGCGGGTAGAACTTCGAACAGGTACCGGCCAAACCCGGCGACGATGTCGTTCATAAGGAACGATGTTGGGCCAAGCAGCAGCAGATAAATCATCATACTGACAGCAATCAGCATCGCGGCGTTTGACAGCAGCGCCATTCCGTCGCCAAGGTCCTTGCGCAGCGGTATAATGAACGCAACACAAAGCGCGACAAAGACCGGTATCGTCAGGGTGTCGGGGTTTTCAACTCCGATCAGGCCCGCCAACCCTGTCTGTATCTGGAAAACCCCCATGGCCATTGACCCGGCCAACCCCACGGCGATCGCAACGATTGATAAAAGATCGAACAGCCAGCCCAGGGACCGGGTCCAGCGCATATCGCCAAAAGTATCCAGTACTGGTGCGCTCAACAGCAAGGCCCTGCCTTTGCGATAGGCGAAATAGGCGATGACCAACGCCACGATTCCGTAAATGGCCCATGCGTGAAACCCCCAGTTAAGGTAGGTGACGAACATGGCGTAGCTGGCCGCTTCCGGCTCGTCGCGGTATTGCCGCAGTACTTCGAAGTGGGTCAACGGCTCGGCAGCTCCGTAAAATAACAGGCCGACGCCCATCCCGGCGGCAAAAAGCATAGCGATCCAAGCCGGGGTGGAAAATTCGGGCGTATCCGTGTCTTTGCCCAACCGAGTGTTCCCGAACCGGGAAAAGGCTAGAAAGAGCGCGACGAACAGCAACCCGCTGACCTCGAGCATGATAAACCAGCCGCGGCTGTTGAATTGAGTCGCCACTGCGGCAGCGGCCAATTTGCCCAGCCCTTGCGGGTCGGCAAGCCCCCAAACTGCGATGGCGGCACTTAGGGCAAGCGCAATGGCCAGCAGCGGGCTGAACGATGTTTTGTTCACGGCTTTTCGCCCTTTCTACTCCGTGTTTGAACGAACCAACCAAACCATTCCGTTAGGACCGGCCAATGGCTGAGTTTGAAGCGGTATACACTCAAATTCGACCGATGGGGAAACTTTGGCAAATTCCGTCATATATGCGGATTGAGGACGTTACGTCATGTGCAGGGGTTGACAAGATGAGTGTCTGAATGAAACGTCGTCTAAGTTGGGAGATTTTGGAATTTCAGATGCTTGACCCTGTTGCATGATAGGGTGGCTTGCCGTACCGGCATGGTCCCAGATGGGGGGCCGCTGACATGTCTCTCATCCACAATAAGAGTTTGGGAGTTCTCAAAAATGAAAAACAGCAGCAAGCTAAGCCTTGGCGCGTTTGTCACGGCAGCCATGATGGCTCCGGCGGCTTATGCGGAAGAATTCATCACCATCGGTACCGGCGGTGTGACTGGCGTGTACTACCCGACCGGTGGCGCGATCTGCCGTCTGGTGAACAAAGGACGCAAAGAGCATGGCGTTCGGTGCTCGGTCGAGTCAACCGGCGGATCGGTTTACAACATCAACACCATCCGCGAAGGCGAGCTGGAGTTCGGTGTGGCCCAGTCCGACTGGCAGTACCATGCCTATAACGGCACCTCGAAATTCGAAGATGCTGGTGCGTTTGAAAACCTGCGCGCTGTGTTCTCGGTCCACCCCGAGCCGTTCACTGTTGTGGCGCGTGCCGATTCCGGCATCAGCAGCTTTGAAGACCTTAAGGGCAAGCGCGTGAACATCGGCAACCCCGGTTCCGGTCAGCGCGGCACCATGGATGTGGTTCTGGACGCCATGGGCTGGACGATCGATGATTTCGCCCTGGCATCCGAACTGAAAGCAGCCGAACAGTCGGCAGCCCTGTGCGACAACCAGATCGACGCGATGATCTACACCGTGGGCCACCCGTCGGGCTCGATCCAGGAAGCCACCACCGCCTGTGACTCTGTTCTGGTCAACGTAACCGGCGACGCGATTGACGGCCTGATCGACGGCAACTCGTATTACCGCACCGCGACCATTCCGGGCGGCATGTATCGCGGGTCTGACGGTGACACCACGACTTTTGGTGTTGGCGCGACTTTCGTGACCTCGGCGGATGTGTCTGAAGACGCGGTCTATGCGGTTGTCAGCTCGGTTTTTGAAAACTTCGACGATTTCAAAAAGTTGCACCCGGCTTTCGCCAACCTCAAGCCCGAAGAAATGATTTCCGACGGTCTGTCGGCTCCGCTGCATCCGGGCGCCGAGAAGTACTATAAAGAAAAAGGCTGGATTCAATAATCCAGACCTGATGCGGAGTGCCTTCGGGCGCTCCGCCACCCAAGCCCGGCGTAACCGGGTAGCGAATAAGGCCAAAAAGGTCGCATGACGGGGAGACATCCTGATGAGTTCCGACACCCAATCCAATCGCCCTCTATCCGAAGAAGAGCTACAGGAGCTTGTAGCCTCGTCCGATGCAGGGGGGCGTAATCCGGTTGGCAGTGTCGGGATTTTTCTGGCTGTCGTTGCAGCGCTTTGGTCGGTGTTTCAGGTCGTTCTGGCCTCGCCGATTTCCAACGTGGCTCTGCCGGGCAGTGTGGTGAACAACTCGCGCCAGATCCATCTGGCTTTTGCGATGTTCCTGGCCTTTGCGGCCTATCCGGCACTGAAATCCAGTCCGCGAAACTACATTCCCATTCAAGACTGGATCATGGGCGCTCTTGGGGCGTTTGTGGCGCTTTACGGGTATTTCTTCTACGACAAGATCGTAAACGCCGGTGGTCTGGCGGATGATACCGACAAGTGGATCGCGCTGGGTGGTCTTTTGCTGCTGTTCGAGGCCGCACGCCGCGCGCTTGGCCCGGCTATGGCAATCATCGCGACGATCTTCCTGCTCTATGTGTTCTTCGGTTCCTCGGAATGGGTGCCCGAGGTGATCCGCTGGAAGGGCGCAAGCCTGAAAAAAGCCATGAGCCACATGTGGATCACGTCCGAGGGCGTGTTCGGAATCGCGCTTGGTGTGTCTACGAAATTCGTTTTCCTCTTCGTGCTGTTCGGCGCATTGCTGGATAAGGCCGGGGCAGGGAATTACTTTATCAAGATGGCCTTTGGTGCGCTTGGCCACCTACGGGGTGGTCCGGCCAAAGCGGCTGTTGTTGGGTCGGCCGCAACCGGCCTGATTTCGGGCTCCTCGATTGCGAACGTGGTGACCACCGGCACCTTTACCATACCACTGATGAAGCGGGTGGGCTTTTCCAGTGAACAGGCGGGTTCGGTCGAGGTGGCGAGTTCGGTGAACGGACAGATCATGCCGCCGGTGATGGGGGCT
This sequence comes from Ruegeria sp. D3, assembly GCF_056534465.1. Lineage (NCBI taxonomy): Bacteria > Pseudomonadati > Pseudomonadota > Alphaproteobacteria > Rhodobacterales > Roseobacteraceae > Ruegeria > Ruegeria sp. D3. Next base: position 234,310 of record NZ_JBQFPK010000007.1, on the reverse strand, counting down.
GCGGCCTTCCTGATGGTGGAATATGTGGGCATCTCCTATGTCGAGGTGATCACCCACGCCTTCCTGCCCGCCGCGATTTCCTACATCGCTCTGGTCTATATCGTTCACCTCGAAGCCGTGAAGCGCAACATGCCCACGCTGGGCAATCGCGAGGTGCATCTGGCGCGGACCGTTGTCGGGATGCTGTCCTTTTTCCTAGTGTTTGCAGGGCTGTGCTATAGCTCGCAATTCCCGGTCGAGGCGGTCACGGCGTGGGCTCCGTCTGCGGCGGGTCTGATCCTTAGCCTGATTGTGTGTGCGGTCTATGTGGTCCTTCTTTACCTGGCTTCTCAGGTCCCGGATCTGGAGCCGGATGATCCCAACGCCAAAGAGGTAGAGCTGCCCGTTATCGCCGAAATTTACAAAGCGGGTCTGCACTATCTGCTGCCGATCATCGTGTTGGTCTATTTCCTGATGATCGAACAGAAATCGCCCGGCTTATCGGCGTTTTGGGCCACCGCGCTGCTGTTTGTAATTCTTGTGACGCAGAAGCCGCTCAAGGCAATCTTCCGGGGTCAGAGCAACCTTTACGATACGTTCATCGACGGCGTGGCCGATCTATGGCAGGGCCTGATTGACGGCGCGCGGAACATGATCGGCATCGCGCTGGCCACCGCCACGGCGGGCGTGATCGTGGGCACCGTGACGCTGACCGGCGTGGGGCAGGTGATGGCTGATCTGGTCGAGTTCCTGTCGGGCGGCAACCTGATTCTGATGCTGGTGATGGTCGGACTGCTTAGCCTGATTCTGGGCATGGGCCTGCCGACCACTGCGAACTATATCGTCGTCAGTTCTTTGATGGCCGGAGTGGTGGTTGAGCTGGGCGCACAAAGCGGGCTGATCGTGCCGCTGATTGCCGTACATCTGTTCGTGTTCTATTTCGGCATCATGGCCGATGTGACGCCGCCTGTGGGTTTGGCCAGCTTCGCTGCAGCCGCCGTTTCTGGGGGTGACGCGATCAAGACAGGCTTCACCGCGTTCTTCTACAGCCTGCGCACCGTAGCGCTGCCATTTGTGTTCATCTTCAACACGGATTTGCTGTTGATCGACGTCACTTGGGTCGAGGGCATAATCGTCGCTATATTCGCGACCATTGCCATCCTCGTCTTCACTGCTGGGACAATGGGCTATTTCCTGACCCACAGCCGTATCTATGAAAGCATCGCGCTGATCGCTGTGGCTTTTGCACTGTTCCGACCGGACTACTTCATGGATCGGATCGCGCCTCCGTACACATCGGTCGAACCGGCTGCTTTGGTCGAAACGATCGGCCAAACCCCACCGGGAACCGAGATGCGACTGGTCGTTGCCGGCCCCGATTTTGACACGCTTGAGATGACTGATACCACGGTCGTCGTGACCGTCGGCGACGAAGAGGGCGGCGAAGCGCGAGTGGAAGCTCTGGGGCTGTTGCTGATCCCAGAGGATGGGTTGGTCAAATTGGAAGAACCCTTGTTCGGTGCGCCGGTTGCCGATGATCTGGATATCTTTGACTATTACGGGGATGAGGCGGTCCGTCTGACCTCGGTCAGTGTGCCGTCCAGCCAGCCTCCGAAACAACTGATCTATATCCCGGCGATGATATTCCTGGGTCTGATCGCCTTCCTGCAACGTGGCCGTGCCACCAGACAAGAGGTGCCCGCATGACAAACTCAGTCCTCTGTGCCGTCGACATCAGCAATGGTGATCTGGATGTCCATGTCCTCAAAAAAGCGGCTGCCTTGGCCCAGATGGAAGACGCGCAGCTTGATGTTGTAACTGTTCTGCCGGATTTCGGCGAAAGCTGGGTGTCCGGTTTCTTTCAAGCCGATTTCCATGAAAAAGCGTTGGAAGAAGCGCAGACGAAACTGACCGATATGTGTGTCGCGGCGCTGGGTGCGGAACGGAACGAGACTGTCCGCCATGTGGTTGCAACCGGTACAGCCTATCAGGAAATCCTGAAAACGGCCGATAGTGCCGGGTCAGACCTGATCGTGATCGGAGCGCACAAACCGGATTTCAAGGACTACCTTCTGGGTCCGAATGCGGCACGGGTAGTGCGACACTCTAACGTCTCGGTTTTTGTCGTTCGCTAGTCAGTATCCGGTCATTTCAAGGTAGCCACGACCACTGTGGCTGCCAGTGACGGTAACCGGACCCTCCCAATATTCAAACATCGTCGCCATCCATGAATCCGGTGTCATAGCCGATACCTCTACATCAAGATCGCGATCCGGCAGCGTGACCTGCCACCGAATGGGCACATCACGATCAGCCACCTGTGCCGTGTCCAACGGACGGAGCCGTACAGCACCATCGGGCAAAGAGGTGGTTGTACCGTCCGGGGCAATCCACGTGGCGGCGGTAAAGTCCCCACGGCCCCCCCTTAGGCGGAAGGCCATCAGCTTGTCACCGTCATCGAAGCTGAGGGAAAACCAATCCCACCCGGTCTGGTCGGCGGCCAGCGGCTGCGATGACCATTCGCGGTCCAGCCAGGCTTGCCCCGTGACAGCGATATCGCCGTCAGGCAGCCGCAGCGTCCCTTCAACGGTGTAGAAAGGTTGCGAGTAGTAGTAACTGGCTTGCCCGTCTGCTGATTTGACGGAATACCCGCCGTTTCCATGGAAAACCAACGGACCCTGCGCGTCGAGGGACACATCATACCCAAAATCCACCCCCTGAGCGCGGAGGTTCAGGCGATCCAGATCGTCTCCCTGCATGTACCATTCATCGATCCACGCCACGAACGGGTCGGCTGTGACGCCCGCCTGACCAATACCGCCACGCGACAGGCGCTCTGCAAAGTAATGCGCTTCGGGTGTGGTGACAGCTGCGTGGCCCATCCAGATTTGAGGGCTTTGCCACCCTTCGACTTCGTTTGGTCTGAGGGCCGATCTGAACAGGGTCCATTGCAAACCATAGCTGCGCCCATCCTCTCCGGTCAGGTTTGCCGTTAGATACCACCATTCGATCCGGTATGACGGGTGCGGACCGTGATCTTGCGGAAAGCTGAAATCATAACCTTCTTGAGGTACGTCGAACCCTTCTGCCGAGCCGCCCAAACCGGCGTAGCCTTGGCTCTGTGCCATGCTTGGCAACAGCAAAGTCAGTATCAAGAGGACATATTTAACGCTCATTGGCGAACACCCTTAAAAGGTCGGCGGGCGGCAGTCGTAACAGGCGAAGTGCGGGCAGAGCAGCCGCGATGAGAGCGGCCACAAGGGTAAGCACCAGAAGATAGACCCAATCCGATGGAAACAGATACATCGGCAATCGCCAGCCGAAGGCCTCGACATTTATGACCGCCAGTAGGGTCCATGCCAACGCCAACCCAAGCGGCAGCGCGAAAACCGCCGTCAGCGCCGCAAGCAACACGCTGCGCAACAGCTCTAGCCGGGCTAGACGCGCTCGTGTTAACCCCAGCGCCCAGATCGGCGCAATTTGCGGCAAGCGCTGCGTCCACAGTGTCAGCAGGCTTGTCAGAAGCGCAAATCCCGCGACACCAAGTGTCAGGATGTTCAGCGCCGAAGTGACGACGAATGTTTTTTCAAAAACCGCCACGGATTGCGCCTTCATCGCCGCCTGTTGAACGACCGACCGCGATGGCAGATCAAAGCGGTCACGCAAGGTCTGGGCCAGTTCCGTTGCCCGATCTTCAGGGACTCGGATGCCAAAGCCACGGATTTTCGCCCCGGGGGAGATTTTATCAAGGCGATCCATCGAAACGATGGCTTGTCCGGTGGGGTTGCCATAATCAGAATACACCCCTGCTATGGGCAAACTGAGATTCGCGCCAAGGCTTAGAACGTCACCCGGCCAAAGGTCTTCGCGCCGGGCCAATTGTTCGTTGATCAAGATTGCAGTTCCGTCCATCACACGGTCCCACGTTTCTGATGAAGATGCGATCAGGGGCCATTTTTCGCGATAGGTCTGATCGTCGACAACGCCGTACAAAAACAAAGGTCCCGAGCTATGGGACAGCTCCACGTTGCGAATAGGTAGTAATGCGTGCACTTGTGGGGCAAGCCATTTGGCAATCTCTTGCGCCTGTTGTTGATCGGAAGGCGTCAGGTACAGTTCCGACGTCAGGCGTTGATCCAGCCATCCGGTAAAGGTCAGACGAAAGCTGGACACCATCGTGCCTACACCGACATTGGCAGCCAGGGCCAGCAACAGGGCCATCAAAGCCAAAGACAGACCGGGAAGCTGAGCGCGCATGTCGGACCATACCCATTGGGCGATCGGGCCTGTTGCTCGGCGTTGCAGCACTTGCAGCGCGAGGGATAACAACGTTGGCAAAATGAGCGCGGCACCGACCAGAAAGCCGGCGACCATGGCAAAACCGCTTACCAGACCTCCGACCAGAAGGTGCGCTGCGACACCGCCGAGGATCGCCAAAGCGCCCGCAATAGGGGAAAGCCACCTGTCTGACGAAGCTACGCGCCACGTCTGAAGCCCAGCGCCCGACAGCAATGGCATTCGGGACAAGCGGAACAGGGCTTGCCCGCTGGCCAGCAAGGTGCCACCGACGGCCATCGCAAGGCCCGCCAGAACCCATTCAGGTTGCAGGGCGATCTGACCACTCACAGGTGCCCCGTACAAACCGCGCAAAGTGGCTGCAACATCAGGCAGCAAAGCTCCCGCAATGAAGAACCCAAGCATCAGGCCAAGTATGCCTCCGACGATGGCAAAAAGGGTCAGTTCCGCCATGATCATCCAGACCAGTCGCCGCATCGAGACCCCTAGTGCCCGTAAGGTGCGGATCATTGCGCGCCGCTGAGCAAAGGCAAGCCCGACCGTACCGTGGACGATGAACAGCCCAACTGCAAAGGACAGCAATCCAAAAGCTGTCAGGTTCAGATGGAAACTGTCGGTCAGTTGGGCCGTGTCCAGTTGCGAGGCCGCGTCTATCCGTTCCAGAGACGGAGCGACAACGGCAAGATCTGGCAGGTTGCGCGGTTGGTTCGGTAGGATGATGACACGGGACAAAAGACCGGGGCGGTTCAGCAAAACCTCGGCCACACCTATATCGGTCAGGATCAGGTCTGATGGAAGGTTATCTGTCACCACCATTGATGGCAGGTCCTGGGTTCCAGTTAGCAACGTGGCCAACTCAGGGTGTACCAGCAATCGGCCCGGAGCGGTCAGTATCTGGGCCGGATCAGGAGGGGTTTCGCCTTCCTCCATCTGGGTAACTGCGGGCAGGGCAGGGTAGCTAAGCATATCTACACCCAGCACTCGAACCGTGCGGCCGTTTGTGCGCATAGAGCCCTCTAGCGCGGCGGCCACTTGCCATCCTGCACGCCTCAGCTCGGTGTAGCGCGCTAAGGGAAACAGGCCCGAGGGGTCTTGAAGGGTATCGAATTGCCCCAGAGCCAACTGGTTGTTCGCCCTTTGATAACTGGCCCTGGCTTCGGCATTGATGGCTTGTACAGCCGACCACAGCGCTGTCGCCAGCGCGATCCCGATCAGAAGGGTGGCGAGTTGTATTCGATGTGCGCGCCAATGGGACAACAGGGCCTGAACAACGGCTTGCGTCATGCTATGCGACCACCGCTGAGATGCGCACGCTTGTCCAGCCGGTCTGCAATCTCGCTTGAATGTGTCACCAAAAGCAGAGCGGTCCCTGTCTCGGAGACCAGCGACAACATCAGGTCCAGAACATTCGCGCTGGCGGTTTCGTCGAGATTTCCCGTCGGTTCGTCGGCAAGCAGAAGCTTGGGTCGAGACGCCAGCGCGCGCCCGATAGCGACGCGTTGTTGTTGTCCGCCCGACAGGGTCTCGGGGTAGCGATCCAAAAGATCAGACAGGCCCAACCGGTCGGCCAGATGGGCGTTCCAGTCTTTATCCTCTTGCCCCGCAAGCCGGGCGTGGAAGGATAGGTTTTGCCTGACCGTCAAAGACGGAATCAGATTGAACTGCTGGAAAACAATCGACAGGCTATGCCGGCGTAGATCGGCCCGGCCGGGGTCGTCGAGCGACGATAAACCTGTGCCATCCAACGTGATCTCTCCGTCTTCGAAACTGTCCATCGCCGCCGCGAGGTTCAGAAGGGTGCTTTTGCCGCTGCCGCTTTCACCGGTCAGCGCCAAAGTTTGGGCCGTGTCCAAGTCAAGCGAAACACCCTGAAGCACCGGACGTCCTCCAGGATAGGATTTTCGAACATTCTCGATTTTCAGCAGCATTCTGATCGCTCTCTTACCGTGCGCCACAATGTGGACCCAACGCAGCCGGAGTCCAGCGCTGACACGGATTCGTTTCCATTCGTCGCAGCGGATCACGCAGGGTTGTCCCGATGGGCCTAACCAGTCATTGTTGCAGAGCTTTTTCAGAAGGCAAAACGAGATACGGACACATGACCTTACTTGAACAGATCGTATGGGGCAGCATCTATCTTGGGATTTGCTTCGTTTTGGAAATCATTCTGCTGACGTGGTGCACGCAGGTAATCCGCATCTTTGCGTTGCGACTGGAGAACAGCAAAAGGTTTTTCACCATTGCAGCTCCGTTATGTGTGGCATTGGTGTTTATCGTCGCGATCCATACGTTTCAGGTCTGGCTATGGGCGGTGGTCTGGATCCTGGGGGATATTCTGCCTGACTGGAACACAGCGCTGTATTTCTCGTTGGTGACGTTCACGACGCTTGGGTATGGCGACATCGTCTTGGGCGAACCCCTGCGTATCTTCGGTGCTTTCGCGTCGGTGACAGGTTTGTTGGCCTTTGGTCTGTCCACAGCCTTTATGGTGGCCGTGATGACGCAGGTCTTCAAAGAAGAGCTTATGGGTTAAAGGATCGGCGCAAACAGGCGCGCCAGGGGCGATCCGAACCGGATATAAGCGCGCTGGTCGGGCAGGTTCCGTTCAAGCTCATAACTGTTGTCAAAATCGTTCTTAAGCATTTCGGCGACGGCCTCGGCGGCCCGGCTGTCAAAAAACAGGGCCATCGCTTCGAAATTCAGCCGGAATGAACGGTTGTCCAGATTTGTCGTGCCCACGGCAGCAAGAGTGTCGTCCACCACGAATACCTTTTGATGCATAAACCCGTCCGTGTAGCGAAAAACACGAGCACCGCAGTCCCGGATTTCGTCGAAATAAGCAAAGGCAGCCAGCCATGGAAGGCGGTGGTCAATGACTTCGGGGACCAGAATGCGCACATCGACGCCGCGAAGGGCGGCGTGTTGAAGGGCCGTCATCACATCGATATCGGGAACGAAGTATGGCGATGCGATCCACAGGCGTGTTTTGGCCTCGGCGATGGCGGCAAAAAACATCATGGCTCCGGTCTCGGTTTCGTCGCCTGGGCCGGTTGCCACAAGAAGGGCGTTCATGTCTTGATCAGACTCCGGCCCTGCCCAGACCAGTTCGTCAATCAAGTCTTCTTCATGCGCCCAGTGCCAGTCTTCCGTGAAAATCAGTTGCAGCTGGCGGACAATGTGGCCGGTCATCCGGATATGCGTGTCCCGCCAATGACCAAAATGCTTGTCCTGGCCCAAATACTCGACACCGACGTTGTGGCCGCCGATGAACCCGATCTCACCATCAATAATCACTGTCTTTCGGTGATTTCGATAGTTCAGCTGAAACCGATGCTGGGGGCCGCGGCGATCACGCGGGTTGGCGATTTCGACACCTGCCTCGCGCAACTTGTCCAAATAGGCTGTCGGCAAACTGTAGCTGCCAACCGAGTCCGTCATAAAGCGAACACTGACGCCTCTTTCCGCTGCAGCGATCAACTTGGCTTGCAAACGCTGCCCCAAAGCGTCGTCGCGAACGATATAGAACTGTATAAGAACGTAGCTGCGCGCTGCGTCAATGGCCTCGAAGATCGCATCGAATGTGGCCCGTCCGTCGACCAGCAACTGCGCACCATTGCCGCGGGACACAGGCAGATGGGCCAAAGCCTCGAACGGCTTTGGGTTTATGTTCATTGTTTTGGGGTCGGGTTTAGAAAAATCAGCGAAGGTCTTGATCCCCTCGACCACGCTTTCGCTTTGCTTGCGCGCGATGCGGTAGCCCCGAAACCGGTGATGGCCCAGAAACAAATACAGCGGGACACCAAAAACAGGGGCCGAGATCAGGAAAACCACCCAACCGACGGCCCCTTGAGGTGTTCTTGCAGTTTGTGCCGCGCGTAAAGCAAAGATGGCCGCCGTCACGTAAAGGCAAAAGACGGCGACAGAAACAAGCAGTGTCCACATCGTGTTAGCGGCCCTTCTTCAATCTAGTCAGAGCCAGTGTAGACGCGTTTCCAATCCTCGGCCATATCTACGATCACCCAACCCATATCCGGCCCCTTGTCCAACCCGTCCACCAGTTTCCCGATTGGACTTTCACGGTCATAGGCCCATTCGCGCGCGGCGTCTGTATGATGGATCAACACTCCTAGCCTTGGTCCGTCTCCGGCAGTTGTCCATTCAAGCATTGCGAAATCTCCGTCGGAGTTGCCCGCGGCAAAGATCGGCCGCCGCCCGATAGTGCGTTCGATGTTGATGGGCTTGCCTTCCTTGTCGTCGATGAAGGCGATGCCCGGCGATTTGACGATAGCCGGTTTGCCATCCAACGTTTCGTAGGTCGAAGCAGAATAGGTACCCAACACCTGTTCCGGCGGAATGCCATAACCTTCTTCGGCGAAGACACGCATGAAATGCAACCCGCCTCCGGACACGATATAAGTTCGAAATCCTTCATCTCTGAGGTAGCGAAGAAGCTCCACCATCGGTTGATAGGTCATCGCATCATAGTTTAGGCCGGTTTCAGGATGTTGTGCGGTGTTTAGCCATTCCTCGACCGCCACCTGGAATGCGTCGACGCTCGTACCAGAATGCGACGCGTTGATCACTTCGATCAGCGCGTCATGCCCACCTTCAGCGATGGCTTGCACATCGCGTTTGGCGGCGGCTTCTAGAACAGGGCTGCTCAGAATGGACGGATCTGCTTCAGCCATTTCTGACAGACGGTCCATTGCAAAAATGAGCTGAAAATAGACAGGCTGTTCCGCCCAAAGGGTGCCGTCATTGTCAAAAACGGCAATTCGGTCGGCTGGTGTTACATAGTCCATCCCCTGGGGGTCAGTGACAGAGCGTACAAAATCGATAATGCGGGCCTTGGATTCGGCATCCTGCCAACTGGGCAGCGGATCAGCATAAGCAAAAACCGCTGAAATCGAGAGAAGCCCAGAGAGAAGAACGGCTTTCATGATCAATTCCTTATGTCTGAAAATCGCAAGGGGCCGTTGTTGTTGAAACGGCCCCCTGAAGTCTTGCTGTCGACATTAGTTGTTTGTCGGAGTGGCCAATTTCTCCATCACCTGATCCAGATTGAAGCTGGCAGCTTTCTGGCGTGGAGGGAACTCTTGGAATGTTGCCAAGAAGTTACCGACATATTGCTGGGCAGGTACCAAGAAGTACGCTCGATCCAGCAGCCAGTCGTAATAGGTGTTGGACGTCCGATAGGCGCGTTCATATGGGTCGCGACGCAGGTTGATAATCAGAGGGATACGAAGCTCTGTCCACGGTTCGATCCATGCGCGCAGGGTTGCCCATGCTTTCTGCTCAAGGAAGATCAGCTTCCAATCGTCAAAACGCAATGCCGTAAGGTCGCCATCATCCGAGAAATAGAAGATTTCACGACGTGGGCTTTCAGCCGCCTCACCAGTCAACAACGGTAAGATGTTGTATCCATCCAGATGCACTTTGTAGTCACGGCCCATAGCAGCCGAGCTATATCCGGCTTTCAGCTTTTCTTTGATATCTGCGTCACCGGCGACCGCCAGATAGGTTGGCAACCAATCCATATGATGCACGATTTCGTTTGTGACGGAACCGGCTTCGATTTTGCCAGGCCACCGCACCATCGACGGCACACGCCAGCCACCTTCCCAGTTGGTGTTCTTTTCACCCCAGAATGGCGTTGCGGCCGCGTCTGGCCACGTGTTCATGTGCGGGCCGTTGTCGGTCGAGTAATGGACGATCGTGTTGTCGGCGATGCCAAGCTCATCCAGTAAATCCAGCAATTGGCCGACATGCATGTCATGCTCGATCATACCAGCAGTGTACTCGTCTGCCACTCCGCCAAAGATCTCGTTCGCCTGGGCGCGCATTTCGTCTTTGACATGGGTTCGGAAGTGCATGCGAGTACCATTCCACCAAACATAGAAGGGTTGACCCTGTTCGTTCGCGCGCTTGATGAAATCAATTGCCGCAGCGACCGTTTCTTCGTCAACCGTCTCCATACGCTTTTTAGTTAGCGGGCCGGTGTCTTCGATTGTTCCATCGGCTTTGGACTTAATGACGCCTCGGGGACCGTAGGCTTCGCGGAACGTGCGACCGTCAGCAAGAACAGCATCACCGGGGTAGTCTTCATTTTCCGGTTCTTCTTCGGCGTTCAAATGATACAAGTTTCCGAAAAACTCATCAAAACCGTGGTTTGTGGGAAGATGTTCGTCCTTATCGCCAAGGTGGTTTTTTCCGAACTGCCCGGTTACATAGCCGTGGTCTTTCAAAAGCCCAGCTATGGTGGGGTCTTCGACCTGCATACCCAAATCGGCACCCGGCAAGCCAACTTTTGACAATCCAGTCCGGAATACCGACTGACCCATAATGTAGGACGAGCGGCCGGCCGTACAGGATTGTTCGCCGTAATAGTCGGTGAAGATCATGCCTTCCTTGGCTACACGGTCAATATTCGGAGTTTGATACCCCATCAGTCCCATGGTGTAGGCTGAGATGTTGGACTGGCCAATGTCATCGCCCCAGATCACCAGAATATTGGGCTTTTGGTCTTGCGCCCAAGCTGGCAGCGCCAAGGCCACGGCGAAAGTCGCCACAGCAATCCGGCGAAGCCCAATTCGCCAATTCATGGTCGTCAAACGTGGTGGTGACATGGTTTTCTCCCGATCTATATGGGTCGAAGGACCCAAAGAGTCTTGTTGAAAAAAAAGGTTCAACATAAGGAAATTGAACCATTTTAGAAAATTTGCTCGACCTTTTGGCAGAGTAGCTCGTGAAGGAATCGAACTCTTTTACTGTATGGTAAAAGGTGGACTTTAAATTTATCATATGATCACATTGGAAATTACTAATGTTTGATAAAGTTAATAATATGAACCTCTTGCGGGAAGCCACTTGGTTTGCCGAGCGCTCGCAATGTTTCCAGGAAGATTTATTGAACTGCGGGATGGTGCGGGCGTTTGAAACTGGTGAAACGCTGTACCATCACGGTGATCCGGTCAATGGGCTGTACGCTGTGTTGGATGGTGGGGTTTTATTGGCTGTTCCGGCAGATGATGGGCAGGACTTAGTCTTTCACCGCCAAGGAGTTGGTTTCTGGTTTGGTGATCTGGCAATGTTCGCGAACTCATTCAGATTGATGAGTGTAGTGACAACTTGCGAGACTACAGTACTGTTTTTTCCAAGTGCGCGGATCAATAGCCTTGTACAGAAACATCCGGACTATATCCGAGATTTCTACGCATTGACCCACTACAATATGCGGACTGCTTTGAGGGTTATTGCCAACCTTCTTGTAACCGGGGCCGAGAAAAGGGTGGCTCTTCGTTTGCTTCATCTGGACGAGGGAACGTCCAAACACGATGGCTGGATCATAGTATCTCAGGAAGAATTGGCAGAGATGGTGGCTGTTTCCCGTCCTACGCTACACAGAAGCCTACACCGATTAGAGGATTTGGATTTAATTGAAATCGGTTACGGCCGCATCTTGATAAAAGACAGGGCGGCCCTGTTTGCAAATTGCCAAACCTGAACTCAAGGATTTAGCGGCGGAAGTACCGTCGGTTTACGCATTGTGCTCTTTGACAACGAGCCGATAGCCGCGATGGCACCTGACCAATCCGGCTCAGCACCCGATTTCGTTGCAGCGTATCTTGTTGCGGATATCGCAGCCAAGTGGCGTTCCATGACACTGGTGTCAACCGTTTCCACCGTGCGCGACTTCCATAAATCCAATGCTGAATAGGCTTTTGACAGGTCCTGTTCATTTAGCGCAGTTCTTAGTTGCGCTAACGCGAACTCCGGCGACGCATTGTAGATTTGTGCTTGCACCTTGCGCCTGCGTCGATACCACGGAACCAACAAACGAAATACGGCAGCCAAGATTAACGTAAAAAATATAACGTAGGGAGTGACCTGCAGGAGGTTCCGTACGTCAAATTGTTGCTTGGCTGGCCCCGTCAATTGCAGGTCTATTGCTGGTACCTCGGCTGTTTCAACACTGTCGGATTCAAGGTTGTACCAACGCAAGGTTACAGGCGGCAGCGTCGTTTTCCCTGCTGCTTGGGCAAGATAAACCACCTCGTCAACGCGCTGGCCCGAAAGGATTCCACGGTCCTCGGATTCCGAAAACCGCGGGTCTTTCGGGTAAGCCTTCAGCAGCGGATCGTCCGTATCCACCAAAAGCGGGGGTATTAGTATTGAGCTGGTTCCATAAATATTTGCCGTTAACTTGCGCGTAATGGCGTCTCCCGCATGTAGTTCGGAAGGCCCTTCAATGTCTTGGTTTAGTTCAAAGCCGTTGGCGATGATCAGCGGGTCCAACCCTTGTGCGCCTTCCGGCACTTCGACTGACAAAGAGATTTTCGGAAGCGTTACGGTGCTTTGCACGGGCTTGTTCGTGTCAGGATCCGCAAAAGTGACTTCGACATCTTGCTCGCCAAAATCCAATTGGCCGGGTGTCAAAGGGTAAAGTCGATAACTGCGCTGGACCCCGGACCAAGTTTTACCATCAACTGTGTCACTTACTGGGCCCGAGGCGCGCTCAGGCAAACGAACCAGTAGATTTTCTTGTTCAAGGGACGGAAACACCGGCGGGGACGGCATGAAGGTTGGAACAAGAACTTTCACACGAACCAGGGCGGGTTGGCCGACGATAACACTTTCTTCTGGAACTTCGACAGACACGCGTGGTTCACCGGAGCTTTCCGATTGTGGTAGCGCGACTGATGGAGCGACCAAACATATAAGAAAAACCAAATATCTCATTGTTTTTGAGCCTGATTGTCCAGAAGGAAACGGTTGCGCAAGAAATCCTGCATGTCAGTGTCAATCGCACTGATCCATTGATCCGCTGGCAACGGAGCAGACCCGTCTACCGGCGCTTGGGCGGTCGTATCTTGGCCGCGTCCATCCTCATTATCGAAAACGGTGTCGTCCGCTCCGATACCTGCTTCTTCTCCTGTGTCGGACTGCTCTCTGGTGGTTTCAACATAAGCAAGAATAGCCTGTGAAACTTCAAGGTTGTGTTGTGCCTCAGGCCAGCCTGGTTGCCTCTCCAGAGCAGTTTCGAACGCGGAAATTGCAGGCCGGTATTCTCGGTTTCGAATTCTTGCCAAGCCTTCTGCAAATGCGGCCTCTGGGGTGTTTAACTGGGTCAAAACGGTGATCGCCTCGGGGTATTTTCCCGCTTTCAACAGTGCATAACCTTGGTGGTACGGGTCTTCGAATAGGTCAGCAGCCTTTGCAAACTCTTTGTTATTCAATGCGATTTGCCCCTGTTGATCCGGTGTCAGGAACCAATCTCGCCAACCTTCGGCCTGGGCTGGACCTGACGGAGAAGCTAAATAGCAAACCAGCAATACCCATTGTATTACCCAACCGCGCCTGAACCACAGCAAACACATCAAGGCCGCGGGCCAAGCAAAAATCCACCCCTGATCGCGCCATTTCACAAGGTCGTTGTCGTCCAGCGCGTTGGAATAGGCAGACTTGATAAACCTTTGTAATTGCCTGATGTCTTGATCATCGTTTGAGAATTGAACAACTTGTGCACTTTCAAGATTGTCCAATTGAACGATTGTGTCACCCTCAGGAAGCATGGTCAGAAACAAAAGCTGGGCTTCGGTTGTTTTCATGTTTTGCAGCTGCGACGGCTCTATATCATCCAAGACAAAAAGGATGGCTCCTGCCGTTGTGTTGCCTTTCAGTATGTCTTCGCCAATTGCCAAAGCGTCAGTGGCTGAATCCCCGTCTTTGGGCATGACAGCCGGTTCCAAACCTTCAAGTAAGGGGCGTAGGATATTGGCGTCCTCAGTCAAAGGGGCTACGCGGTGCGGTGACCCGGCATAAGCCACGAGCGCGGTCTGAGCAACGGCGCGAGCGTTGATGAGATCGGTGATTTTGAACTTTGCGCGCTCTAACCTGGAGGGCGTTAAGTCAGAATTCTCCATACTTTCCGTTACCTTCAGCGTAATTACTAAAGGAGCGGTATCAGCAATCAATGGGTTTTCCATTCGAGACCAGGTCGGGCCTGCCGCAGCCAATACAATAAATGCGCTCGCTATCATCGCGATGTCAGCTGGGTAAACTCCGCGGGTTTCTGCAGCGCCAACCCGCAACGCTTCTGCAAGGTGCGGGGCGATACTTTCCGAGAAATCCTGTTTCTGTGATTTCTTGGGGCGGGTTATCCCCCAAAGAAAGAGGACTGGGATAAGAAAAAGCAGCCAATACGCTCGAATAAAATGAAATTCCGCCAGTGCCTCAATCATTGGGGCCACCTGCGGTGCTGAAAAACGCTGAGATAGGTTGAGATAGCAAGTATCACAATCACCGCGGCCAACAGTGGGTATTGACCGAGGTTTTCCCTTGGGCGGAAACTTTGTGTTTCTACGATCCTTGGGTTTTGCGCATCGATCTGCTGGTAGACGCCGGTTAGGGCGTCTTCATCGTCTGCAAAAAAGTACTGGCCACCGGTGCGTTCCGCGATATCCCGCAACGCCTGAAGATCTACACGGTCTTCTCCGGTCGCGCTCGGATCGCCGACGCCAATCGTGTACACGACAACACCTTTTTCGGCCGCAATGGCGGCTGCATTGATCGGGGTCATCCTGCTGGATGTGTCAGCTCCGTCGCTTAGGACGATCATCATACGCAGATCAACGTCGCTGGATTCGAACGTACGAATGCCCAAGCCAATAGCGTCACCAAGTGCGGTGTTGGGACCTGCCATTCCAACCGTGGTCTGATCAAGAAAGCCGTTTAAGCTTTTGGTATCCTGCGTAAATGGGGCTTGTATGAAGGCTCTGGTGCCGAAGACTATCAAAGCCATTCGATCACTTTCACGTTCGGATATGAAAGTGCGCATGACATCTTTCACAGCCTCCAACCGTTGTTTCGGCGTGCCGTCGGTTGACGTGAAGTCTCGCTGATCCATTGATCCTGAAATATCGAGCGCCAGAACAACGTCGCGCGCGGATTTTTCGAGTGTTATCGGGTCAGCCAGTCTTTCAGGTCGCGCAAGTGCCAGTACCAGAAGAAACCAGATTAGTATGATTGTAAGCTTGGGTAGTCTGGCGCGATTGCGTATCGACGAACCGGACCGCGGCTCTATGCCACTCGCTTTAGCCACGCGGCGGAAAAAGGGTATTCGGATCGAAGCCGCTTTTTCGCGATATGGCGGAGCGAACCAATAAACGACCGCAGGTACCGGTAAAAGAAGGAAGGCCCAAGGCGCAGCGAAGGAGATCATCAGGACACTCCTTCAACACGATGTGTTTTTATCCATTTTTTCGCAATTTCAGCGACTTCTGGGTCATTCCTCGTCGTTTTGTAGGGCGCTTCGGTAAGAACATGTCCTAGGGCATCGGGAAAGACCGCAGCCGAAGATCGGTTCAGGAAATCAATCCACTCTCGACCATAAAGACCTGCAACCAGCGAGCGCGGATATACCGCCAGTGCCGTTCGGCGCAAAACGTCGGCAATTTGGGCTACATCGCCTTGAGCGTCTTCAATATTTGCTAGAGCCAATCGGCGGTATGCATTCAACTTGCGGCGCCGACGTATCAGTAGCGCCGCGCAAAGAACTGCAAAGATTAGTAAAACCGCCAAAATTAACCACCCCACGGTTTGCGGTGTCATCGCGATCACCTGTGGCTCTGGCGCGGGTTTCAGCATGTCCAGCAGTTCGACAAGGGACTTGCCTTCGACGTCGGCACTCATCTCGGACCTCCGCCATGACCGAACAGTTTCAGAAGTTGTCCCAGCGCTGGTTCAGCAGTTGTCAGCGGAACGGTGGGGAACCCATATCTTAGGGACCATTTGGACAAATGGGCTAAACGATCTTCCATCGCCTCTCGGATTCGTTTTGCCAGTTCGGGGGTCGAGCCATCGATTTCGATCTGCTGTTCTCCGTCCGAGACGGTCAGCCTTGCCTCGCTCGGAACTGTATGTGCGCTGGGATCAGAAATGTTAAACAGGATCAGGTCGTTTGCGTGTGACAGTCTGCGAAACAGGCTTTCCGAGTTCTGGTCCATACCGTCGAAATCAGAAAATACGCAGACAAGCGCATTGGTATGAGCGATACGCGCTGCCTGCTTCAAAACTTCGTTCAACGTAACGGACGTTTCGAACCGCAAATCTGCATTCAGATTGCAGTTCATGGCTCCGACAGAAGTTAGAAATCGCATAAGCGCAGCCGCACGTCTTTGAGGGCGGTGTTCTGCTAGACCAGTGTCACCGAACACAATACCTCCTACGCGGTCGCCCTGCGCCAATACTCGATGCGCTGCGATTGCTGCTGCCTCTGCGGCCACAACAGATTTCATGAATTCCTTGGTTCCGAAGAACATCGAAACCCTTTGATCAACCAACAACAGGACAGGGCGGTCACGCTCTTCGGTGTAAACGCGGACGTGGGGGGCACCTGTTCTGGCGGTAACTTTCCAGTCAATAGTTCGAATATCGTCGCCGGGCAGGTAGTTGCGCAGTTCTTCAAAATTAAGACCGCGTCCGCGCAATCGCGAGGAATGCCGCCCGTTCAGGATCGAACGGGCTGGTTGTTTTGGCAGCAAGCTAAGCCCGGTAGACCTGCCACCAAGTTGCAGCAAGTGCTGCGCAGTCACATGGATGCGGGGATCAGAGGGATATGTGGCGTTTCGGGCCACGGCGCCAGCTTAGGGCAGGGCCACAAGGCGAAGAATTTCTGCGACAACATCGTCAGCCGTTTTCGCCTCGCCTTCGGCTTCGAAACTAAGTGTAATGCGGTGTCTGAAAACGTCATGCGCGATGGCCCGGATATCAGCAGGGTCGACATAGTCGCGCCCGTTCATCCAGGCGTGCGTACGACCGCATTTGTCAAGTGCCAGCGAAGCGCGCGGGCTTGCACCTATCTCGATCAAGTTGGCCAAGTCCTCGCTGAACTTGCCTGGTGTTCGTGTCGCGTGCACCAGATCGGCCATATACCTGTCCATTGCGTCTGACACATGTATTTGTCCAATTTCCGCCCTTGCGGTGAACACAGCGTCTTGAGGGATCGGCGTAGGAGCTTCGGTTCGGGATGAAGAAGCGGTGGCGTTGTCTTCACCGCGCACAAGCCGAATGACCTCGACTTCGTCTTCGACGGGTGGATAAGTGATCTGTACGTGCATAAGGAAGCGGTCCATCTGCGCTTCGGGCAGGGGGTAGGTCCCTTCTTGCTCGATGGGGTTCTGGGTTGCCATCACTATGAATAACGGGTCCATCGTGTGGGTCGTACCCGATACCGTGACCTGACGCTCTTCCATGGCTTCAAGCAACGCGGCCTGAACCTTTGCCGGCGCCCGGTTAATTTCGTCCGCCAGAACAATATTGGCAAAGATGGGGCCCGGCTCGAAGCGGAATGTTCCGCCGTCCGGCGTTTGTTGAAACACTTCAGTTCCGGTGACGTCAGACGGCAAAAGGTCTGGAGTAAACTGAATTCGGCTGAACTGGGCATCCAAATTACGGGCCATTGCTTTGACGGCTCGGGTTTTCGCCAAGCCTGGCAAACCTTCGATTAGCAAGTTTCCGTTCGCCAAAAGTCCGATCAACAGGCGGTCGATCACGTCGGACTGGCCGATTATAGACTGCCCCATCCGAGATTTCAGATCATTTATTTGATTGTGTGCATTCATTGCTTGTTCCAGTTGAAGCTTCATGCTGCAGGGATGCAATTGGGATAGTAACGGTTGCTCGGAATTGCGCTGTTCTAGCATTAAGTTAGCAGCCCGCCGCGTTTCGTTCCACTATGGAATTCTTGCCCTGAGGCGGGCCAGATTAGCGGACAATTCAGAACGAACTGGTCCAAGGTGTGGCTTGTCCCGAAGCGTTTTTACCCAGTGTTCGGGCGGCTGTTTTCCCCCTCCGCGGCTCCATGTCAGGGATTTGAGGATGATCTGCGCATTTGCATCCAGAGCGTCCGGTATTTCATACCCATTTAGCGTTGCCCAAACGCCGCTCCATAGGCGGGCAACTGACCACGGGTTGTAGCCGCCGCCACCTAAAACAAGGAACCGCGGCGCCAATTTCTGCAAACTCGACACTGCCCTCCAATGCGCATTATTGGACAAGGTCAAACGCGAGAGGGGATCTTCGGCCACAGCATCGGCACCGCATTGAAGAAGGATGGCTTGAGGGCGAAACGCAGCGGCGGCGGGTAGTATCAGCTCTTCCAGGATGGCAAAGAACTCGTCGTCATTGAGGCCCCGAGGAACGGGCAGGTTGAAAGCCGCTCCTCCCGCAGTGTCATCCAGTGTTCCACTGAATGGCCAGCGGCGCTCTTCATGAATTGATATCATTCTGACCTTAGTAGAACCGTGGAACGCAGCCTCGACTCCGTCGCAATGATGGGCGTCGATATCGACGTAGACTATCCGGCTCAATCCGTGACGGATGAGGGACTGAATCGCCAAGACAGGATCATTGAGGTAGCAAAACCCGTTGGCTCGGTCGGATAGACCGTGATGAGTGCCGCCGGCAGGGTTAAAAACAATACCGCCATCGCGGATTAGTTCCGCACCCAGCATCGAACCACCGGCAGCGGTAGCTGGTCGACGATACATCTCGGGGAAAACCGGGTTGGACAGGGTGCCCAGCCTGTGTTTTTGTCGGGTTTCGTCTGATACGAATTGCGACGCCTCTGCCTTTTGCAGCGCATCGATGTATTCAGGCGTATGAAACGCGTGCAGCGCTTTTGGTTTGGCGCAGGGGCTCACGCGATAATTTTCAGCCTTTAGCCAGCCCAACGCGCGACACAGATCAATAACTGTTGAAACGCGGGGAATCGCTAGCGGATGTTTCGCACCGTAGGTGGACTTCCGAAAGATTTCGGCACCAATGAAAAGAGGGTGCTGCATCGCTTCAGGTTTCTGTGTTGCCCTGATCATCCCAAATCCGACCGTCCAGCGACATCAAAACCGCGATTGGGCGCAAGGCGGGGATATGGCTGAATACGATCAGGATACAGACCGTTAAAGGCACACTCAGGAACGCTCCTATCATGCCCCAAACTGTTGTCCAGAAAGTCAGAGCCAGGATCACGAGGAAGGTCGACATATTAAGTGACCGGCCCAGCATCGCCGGGTCAAGGAAGTTGCCGATAGCGAATTGAATCGTCCCGCAACCGAATACGATGATCAGGAAAGGGCCGATGGTTTCGAATTGAACCAATGCAATCATGGCCGGAAACACCACCGCAATAATTGACCCGATTGAAGGGATGAAGTTCAGTGCAAATGTCAACACGGCCCATGTTTCGGAATATTCTAGGCTAAGAACTCGGAACACCGAGTAACTGATCCCCGCTGTAATTAGACTGATGAAGGTTTTCACGCCCACATAGCGTTGAAGGCTGAACGAGATCGCATCCAGCACCGCAGCGAACTCGGCACCGGTTTTTGGGTTCCCTGCGGCTAGCCGGATTTTCTTGCGAAAGGCCAGTCTTTCGGCCATCAAAAATGCGACGTAAAGGCTGATCAGGAAGAATTGGTTCAGCAGTGATGTGGCGCTGCCCAGCAGTACGCGCGCGACATAGGTCATGTCGATATTGATCAGATTGTCGCGTATGAAGGTTGTTACATTGTTGCCCACAAGTCCGGTGATCCGATTGACGGCTCCGTCGAATTGGATTTCGTAGTCGCTGATCGAGCGTGCGAACTGCGTCGCCTGACTGCCCAGAATATACATGATCATGAACAACCCTGCCAAAACCACGGTAACGCCTGCAATATTGGCTAACCAGACAGGCGCGCGGGTCAGGGCGATCACCCGGTCGCTAAGCGCTATGATCAGAACGTTGATCAAGAGGGCCATGGTCAACGGGATTAAAAACGCCGCCCCCGCATAAAGCGCAAGCACTGTCAGTGTCGCCACAATGGCCGCGTCGCGCACGACCGCCAATTTTAAACGTGGCGAGGACGTGGAGTTTTCTGGATCCAGGGTCATTCAGCTGCCTGTGACGTTGCAGGTTGGATTACCTTGATCCTGCACAGACCGGAAAATTATGCAATGCATCCAGATGTTTGGGTAAGTTAATTTGCCCATTTTGGGGTTTTGACGGTTCTGTGATCGCGTTGGGCGGGTTAGGCTTTGATCATGATTTCTCAAGTGATTCCTTCGCTGAGTCGCCCAATCCAGGCTTTGTGGCTGGCAATTGGACGGTTCGGTGGCAAAAACGGCCTTGTCATGAGCAGCCATGTCGCCATGTCGTTGATGTTGGCACTGTTCCCATTTGTTCTGTTCACAGTGGCATTGGCCGGGTCCTTGTCACAAGGTTATGTCACCGAAGAACTGATCGAATTGATCTTTGGCGCATGGCCCAAGGATGTAGCCGATCCCATCGTATCCGAACTTCGCGCAGTGCTAGAGCAATCGGGGTCGGGCGTGATTACTTTGGGCGGCCTTTTGGCGATCTTCTTTGCCTCGAACGGGGTGGTTGCTGTCAGGGCGGCTATGAATCAGGCTTATCATGATCAAGACAGTTGGCCATTCTGGAAAACGCGGCTGCTGTGCCTTGGTCTGGTGATCATCGGTGGGGCTACAATTCTGGCTATCGCTGCAGTCGAGGTCATCTTACCGGTTTACACCAAACTGGTTTCGGAAAAGACAGATGTAAACGTATCGCATTGGTTGTCCGTGGATCGCCTGCGCTGGACGTTTACCGTCGCCGTTCCAGCGGGAACTGTCTTTTTGGCGCATTTGATCCTGCCGACACGGCGTCATTCCTTGTCACAAATTCTGCCTGGGGTCTTGTTGACTTTGGCGCTTTGGGCCGCGGGCGGATGGGGCTTTTCAATCTACATCAGCCAATTCGCATCCTACAGTGCCACCTATGCAGGTTTGGCCGGAGCGATGGCTGCCCTGATCTTTTTGTATCTGTGCGCGGCAATCCTGATATTGGGCGCGGAATACAATGGCGCGCTCATGGATTTGCAAGTTGGCGATGATGGGGACCAACCGTGAAAGCTCTTTGGATTATCCTTGGTCTGATGCTGCCGACCTTTGCCGCAGCCCAGGTGCCCGTCTATGTCGGTTCCGATCAATGCAAAGATTGTCACGAGGCTGAGGCCGCGGCGTGGTCGCAATCTCATCACGCCTTGGCCTGGACAGATGTGGAGGACGGTCATGTTGTTGCAGATTTCAATGGTACGCAGTTCGACCATGATGGGATGTCTGTCCATTTCTCCGATGACGGCGAACTGCGCGCCAGGGTCACGGAGAAAGACGGGGTATCAAACGATTACACGGTATACTCGGTAGTCGGTATCGAACCCCTGCAGCAATACCTGTTCGAGACCCAACCGGGGCAATTGCAAAGCTTTGATGTCGTTTGGGACACTGAAGAAAACCGTTGGTTCCACTTATACCCCGATCAGGACCTGCCGCCCGATGATGGGTTGCACTGGACCGGCCCCTATAAAAACTGGAATGCGCGCTGTGCCGAGTGTCACGCCACTGGCTTTGACAAGAACTATGACGCGGGAACGCGCTCATATGCGTCTACCCAGGCGGAAATCGGGGTTGGATGTGAAGCATGCCATGGGCCAGGCTCGGCGCATATTGACTGGACGAACGGGCAGGGGGGCAGCCCCGACCTGACGGAATATGGCTTCACGATGGAATGGGGCGCGGGGCAGACTGAGGCTGAGATACAGCAATGTGCCGGTTGCCATTCCCGCCGCGAGGCGCATGGGGATGGCAACCCGTTGCCGGGCACGGCGTATCACGATGCCTACAACCTGGCGGTTTTACGGCCGGGGCTCTACCACCCGGATGGCCAAATTCTGGACGAGGTCTACGTCTATGGCTCATTCCTGCAGTCGCGAATGTACGCGCAAGGGGTCGGCTGCATGGATTGCCACGAGCCACATAGCGCGATGCTTAAGGCCGAAGGAAACGGGCTGTGTACGCAATGCCATTCGGTTGCGGGGAATGACCGCTTTCCGACCCTCGCCCGCGCAGAATACGACACGTCTGCGCATCATAACCATCCCGATGGCAGCGCAGGGGCACAGTGCAAATCGTGCCACATGATTGAACGGGTTTACATGGGCGTGGATGGCCGTCGCGATCACAGTTTTCGCGTCCCGCGTCCCGATCTGGCACTGGGTCAGGATGCCTGCACCGATTGCCATACGGATCAAAACCAATCCTGGGCTGCCGCACAAATAGCCGATTGGTTTCCGAAATCGTCTCACCGTGGTCCCCAATATGGAACTGTATTCAACGCTGCAATGACGGGGCAGGCCGAAGGACCATCGGCGCTGTTGGGTATTGCGGGTGATCAGACGCAACCGGGTATTGTCAGGGCGACAGCCGCATATCTATTGCAGAACTACGGCTCGGCCGAAGTTGCTGCACAGACTGCAGGACTGCTGTCTGACCAAGATCCTTTGGTCCGCGCGAATGCTGTGGTGTTGCAACGTTCCGCCGAGCTTCGCGATCAGATTGAGCGGCTGGAACCTTTGTTGTCCGATCCGCTGTTGAACGTGCGTATTGCTGTCGCCAAAGAGCTTCTGACCATTCCGCAACAAGCCCTGACCGCAGGGCAACAGTCAAAGGCGGGTCAGGCGATGGCAGAGTGGCAGGATGCCATTTCCAATCGGCTGGACTTTCCAGAAACCCATATGGTGCTGGGCGGGATGGCTTTGACCTTTCGGAACGCGCCAGCGGCCGAACGCGCCTTTCGCGAGGTGATACAACTGGATCCGCAGCGAGCTGAGGCATGGCCCATTCTGGTGCAACTGGTCCAACTCAACAGCGGAACTGAAGCGGCTCTGGACGTCCTAAGCCAAGGGTTGGACCGGGTACCCGATCACCCGGATCTGCTGCAACTGCAAAGGCAGTTGACCCGCTAAAACGGCACCGCTTCGCCTGGTTTCGGCCATTTTCGCGGCAAATTTCACCTGTAACAGGACGGGGCGGGTAGAAAACCCGTTGTGTTAAAAGGTGCCCCATGTCCGACAAACCGGTCCATACGTCGCAACTGCAACGGCCACTTTCCCTCTCCCAACGGATCGAGGAGTTGCGAACGCGCAAGCCGGAATACCTGAACCATGGTGAGGCGCTGTTGATGCAGGGGATTGCTACGGCGTCGCTGCGTCAACAGGTACTGGCGGGTGATTTTATTTCGCTCGAAGATTAAGGTCAGCCACGAAAGCCTGTTGCTACAACAAATTTTTCGGAACTGTCCGACCGTGAAGCGGGCGGTTTTACGTTGGCGACCTTGTTGAACTTCTGTTTTAGCAATTTTTGCAAGTCGCCTTCTGCGCCCCCGGCAAGCACTTTGGCCACAAAGGTTCCACCTTCCTCAAGAACATCAAAGGCGAAATAGGCGGCGGCCTCGCACAACGCCATGATACGCAAATGGTCTGTCTGCTTGTGCCCTGATGAGGCTGCGGCCATGTCCGACATAACCACATCGGCCTTGCCGTCCAACCACTCTTTGACTTTGTTGTCCGCGTCGTCTTCCATGAAGTCCAAAACGTGGGCGATCGCACCTGCGACCGGTTCGACCTCTTGCAGGTCCACACCCAGAACTGTCCCGATGCGCTTACCGCTTTTCTCACCCAGCGCATTCACTCGTTTGACGGCGACCTGCAGCCAGCCGCCGGGAGCACAGCCCAAGTCAACGACACGAGCGCCGGGGACCAAAAAACGGAATTTGTCGTCCAGTTCCAATATTTTGAACGCCGCGCGCCCCCGGTACCCCTCGGCCTGCGCACGCTTGACATACGGATCGTTCAACTGCCGCTCGAGCCAGCGGGTCGAGCTGAGTTTGCGTCCTCGGGCGGTCTTTACCTTAACCTTCAGATCGCGTTGTCCGCGTCCCGAGTTGCTTTTTCCAGTCGGTGTTTTGGCCATGTGTGGTCTCCTGAAGACTGGGGGCGTTTACCGGCTTGGTCTAGGGTTATCAAGTTGATCCTGTCGGTGCGTCCATCAATAGCAGATCGGGCCAAGGAGAAGAAACACCAAAGCCCAGCCAGCCCAGACCGTTTGCCCCCGTGGACAAAACGGAGGACTTCGGAACTTCAGGGTGCGAAACCTCGTTCAAAAACGCCAGCGCATCCAGACCTTGGTTGTAGGGCACTGACAGCGCAATTCCCCCTATGGCCAGAGCATAATGCGGTAGGGTGTTTGCAATCTGAAAACCGGGGCAGAACACGTCAAATCCGGCTGCTTCCAGACAACAAATAGTGGTTGCTGCGGTCGATGTGCGATAGGCTAGGGCAACGACGGTCAGCGGCATCGAAGATATGGTCCTAAAAAGGTCCGTCTTCCAACACACCGTCCGCGCTCATTTGCGCGTACAGCAGACCTTCGCGCAGTCCGCGATCGGCTACCGAAAGACGGTCGGTGGGCCAGCAGCGCAGCAACGCCTGCAAAATGGCCGAGCCCGACATGATCAAAGCCTGTCGGTCATCGCCGATCCTTGGGTCACGGCGCCGCCCCTGAGGACCAAGCTCCAGATACCCGCGTATCACCTTGTCAATCTGATCGCTTGTCATACGCAGACCGTCCACTTTGGTTCGGTCATAGCGCTTTAATCCCAGATGTGACGCGGCAACAGTTGTAACCGTTCCGCTGGTGCCAACGATCTGGAAGCCCTCCCGTGTTTGCTCGTCCTTGTAAGGGGCAAAATCTGCAAGGTTTTCCTCGAAAAACCAGCTCATAAGCGCAAAGCGGGCCGAGTCGTCTTCGACATCGTTGAACTGATCGCGCAGGGTTGCGACACCCAAGGGAACACTGATCCAGTCCACAACTTTGGCAGACGGAAAGGGGTTGTCGGCGGTTTGAAACCCATGATGCAGTCGCATGATCGCTGCGGGCCTATCGCGGCGCAACACCGAAGAAAGGTCGATCCACACAAGTTCTGTCGAACCGCCGCCGATATCAACGACCAGCAACTGCTCGGTCTTGGTCGACACAAGCGGCGCGCATGAGATAACGGCCAGACGGGCCTCTTCTTCGGGCTTGATGATCTCAAGGGTCAGACCGGTTTCCCGTTTGACCTGTCGGATGAAATCGCGCGAATTCTTGGCGCGGCGGCACGCTTCGGTGGCAACCAGCCGCATCCGTTTGACTTTGTTACGTTTCAGCTTCTGCTGGCAGATGCGCAATGCCTGAATGGTGCGCGCCATCGAAGACCGAGACAGCCGTCCGGTCCGTTCGAGCCCCGCGCCAAGCTGCACGGATTTCGAGAAACTGTCGACCACATGAAAGCCGCTGCCCTTGGGCTGGGCGATCAACATGCGACAACTATTTGTACCCAGATCCAGCGCTGCGTATAGCGCATCGGGATCGGGCCTTGCCGGCGCGGGGCTTTCGACCGCTTTCGGGAACGCGCCCGCACCTTTGGGACGCTTGGGCGCCATTCGTAACGCCCTCCGATTTTCGAGTTACCCCGACCATAGGTCGCGTGTTCTGATCGCGCAAGACACTCATTATAGTGATGAGAATTTTGATATGCGTGAACGTTGAACTATTCGTTACAAACCCGCTATCCCATCGTGAGCCAAAAGGTCGTTTGAAATACGCCTTGTGTCGAAAACCGACCGACTTGTGCCCATATAGAAGTCTAGAACCGGTCCATCTGGTTAGGAGGAATCAACAGCGATGCCTGACGTCACCATCGTATACTGGCGCGATATTCCCGCCCAAGTCATCGTCGGCAAAGGCCGGCGGGGCGCAAAGCGGCAATTGGAGGAGCGGTTCGAGCAAGCGATCGACCGGGCGGCCATGAAGGTGAACGCCAAGGATAGCGATGCCTACCTGGCCGAATGGCGCAAAGCCGAGCCTTTTGCGGTTGAGGGCGATCCGTCCGACATCGCCGAGGCCGAGGCAGCGCGCTTGGAAGCTGAATATGATCAGGATCGCATCAAAGCTCTGATCGCGAATGATGGTTGGGCATGAGCCCGAGATCTTTATGGGAGGCCACGATGGCTCTGTTGAACTTCAAGAAACGTGCTGCCGTCGAAAACGGCCCTGTGAACCCGACCGTCGAAGCCTTTTTGAAGGGCTACTCGATTGAAGTGATGCCCCGCACTGCCGAAAAGGTCGAAGACTTCAAAGCGCTGCTGCCAGAAGGCACCCGCGTCTACATCGCTCATATCGAGGGCACGCCTATCGAGGACATGGTCAAGACGGCCAAACGTCTGGCCGATGACGGCTATCCGGTCATGCCGCATTTTCCTGCGCGGATCATCAAGGACGCAGCCACGCTGGAAAACTGGATTTCGATGTATCAGGGCGAAGCGGGTGTTGAGCAGGCTTTGCTGCTTGCTGGCGGTGTCGAAAAACCACATGGCGATTTCGAAAGCTCGATGCAGTTGCTGGAATCTGGCCTTTTCGACAAAGCTGGTTTCAAACGCTTGCACGTGGCTGGCCACCCCGAGGGTAACAAGGACATCGACCCTGACGGCTCAACCAAAAATGTCGATGACGCGCTGCGCTGGAAACAGAAATTCAGCGAAACGACGGATGCCGAAATGGCGCTGGCCACGCAGTTCGCCTTTGATGCCAAGCCGATCATCGCATGGGCGGATGGCTTAAAAGAGGCGGGCATCGACCTGCCGATCCATATCGGTATCGCGGGTCCGGCCAAGCTGCAGACTCTGATCAAATTCGCTATCGCGTGCGGCGTTGGTCCCTCGCTGAAGGTGCTGCAGAAACGCGCCATGGACGTGTCCAAGCTGCTGTTGCCCTATGAGCCTACCGATGTTCTGAGCGAGTTGGCCAACCACAAGGCGGCCAACCCCGATTTCAACATCACCAACGTACACTTCTTCCCGCTGGGTGGCATCAAGACCAACGCCACCTGGGCGATCAATAACGGTGGCGCTTCGGCAAAACCTGCAAACTCCTAAGGAACGGATATGACCCGTACAGTCGTAGAATCAAAAACAAAAACCGCCGTTCTGGGCTTTGATGAACCCTTCTGCGTGATCGGTGAACGGATCAATCCCACCGGCCGCAAGAAACTGGCTGCGGAACTGGAAGCGGGCGATTTCTCCACTGTCGAGAAAGACGCCATCGCGCAGGTTGCAGCAGGGGCAACCGTTCTGGATATCAATGCGGGCGTCGTCTACAACTCGAACCCCAACCCGAACGAGACCGAGCCGCCGCTGATGACCAAGATCGTCGAGCTGGTGCAGGGTCTGGTCGATGTGCCGCTGTGTATCGACAGCTCGGTTCCTGGTGCGCTTGAGGCGGGCCTTGAGGCGGCTGAAGGCCGTCCGCTGCTGAACTCGGTCACGGGAGAGGAAGAGCGTCTGGAGCTAGTGTTGCCGCTGGTCAAGAAGTACAACGTACCGGTTGTGGCGATCTCGAACGACGACACTGGGATTTCCGAAGACCCGGATGTGCGGTTTGCCGTGGCAAAAACCATTGTTGAACGGGCTGCCGATTACGGGATCCCCGCCCATGACATCGTGGTTGACCCGTTGGTCATGCCGATCGGTGCGATGGCGACCGCTGGCCAGCAGGTGTTTGCTCTGGTCCGTCGTCTGCGCGAAGAACTGGGCGTGAACACCACCTGCGGTGCGTCCAACATCTCGTTCGGTCTACCCAACCGTCATGGCATCAACAACGCGTTCCTGCCGATGGCGATGGGCGCTGGCATGACTTCGGCGATCATGAACCCGGTGGCCTTGCCGGTTGGCCCCAAGAAACTGGCAGAAAAGAAGGCCGAGGTTGAAGCTAAGGGCATCGTGCTGCCCGCGGATATGGACGATGAGACCTTCTGCCAGTTGTTCGGACTGGGCTCGACCCAACCGCGTGCCGGTAAGGAAATGGAGGCCATCCGCGCCGCCAATCTGTTGACCAACAATGACCCGCATGGCGGGGCGTGGATCAAATTCAACAAGTCGCCTGAAGAAGCCGCTGCAGCCGGTGGGGCAGGTGGCCGTCGCGGCGGTGGCCGCCGGCGCCGCGCCTGATCTACCGGGAACGACCTTCAAGGCCGGGCCAAGTGCCTGGCCTTTTTCGTTTTGACACCGATCAAGGCTGCTTGCGGTCGTTATTGCGACACTGCCCATGATTATTACCAGATCAGGGCATTGAAATGACCAAACACTTTCCTCCGAAACTGGCCGAGGCCGATCTGTCGCTGCGGTTGGGCAAGAAAGACTATTTCGAAGAGCTGGTCGATCTGCAGGCGCAGCTGGCACTGATTCAGCAGGCATTTCTGTTTCACGGGCTCAAGGGCGTGTTGGTGTTCGAAGGCTGGGACGCGGCGGGCAAGGGCGGCACGATCCGCCGTATCAGTCAGGCTTTGGACCCGCGCAGTTTCAAGGTGTGGCCCATCGGGGCACCCCGCAATTACTATCTGAACCGTCACTATCTGCTTCGGTTTTGGGAGAGGCTGCCGCCCGAGGGCGCGATCTCGGCCTTTGACCGCAGCTGGTACGGGCGGGTACTGGTCGAGCGGTTGGAAAAGTTCACGCCGGAACACCGCTGGCGTGCCGCCTATGCCGAGATCAACGATTTCGAACGGATGCTGGTGGATGACGAGACGCGGATCGTAAAGCTGTTCTTTCACATCTCACCCGAGGAACAGATGGCGCGTTTCACCGAACGCCTGCGCAATCCGATGAAACGCTGGAAACTGACCTATGAGGATTTCCGCAACCGCGAACGCTGGGCCGAGGCCGAGGTGGCGGTGGACGAGATGCTGGCGCGTACCTCAACAGAAATCGCGCCGTGGCATGTGATCCCCGCCAACAACAAGAAATACGCGCGGATCAAAGCGATGCGCGCGATTGTTGATACGTTCTCGGACGGGATCGACCTGAACCCGCAGCACCTGGATCAGCGCACGCTGGACGCGGCCAGCGAGGCCTTGGACGTGGAACAATCGTTGATAGACAGCCTGCGTGCCCGTACGGAATAATCGCGTGTTAGTCTGCGGAATGGCGCTTGCGGTCTGGTCGCGCGGGATGTTATCCCGATCCAAGCGGCGGGTATGGTGAAAAGGTATCACACGAGCTTCCCAAGCTCTTGTTACGGGTTCGATTCCCGTTACCCGCTCCAGATCAGCCCGGCCTGCGTGCCTGAAACAGGTTTATCAGGGCCGGTATTTCAACAATATCTCCAGCGACATAGGGCCTGAACTCCTCGGCCACAGCCTGCCGAATTGCAGAGACATCTTCGGGCGTTCCGTCGAAATGGGCGATCACTCGTGCGGCGGGTCCTATCCGGGTACACAGCGCCGCGCAGTCCTCAAGCGTGCCTTGAACGGGCAGGGTGAGGGGAACGGCATCGACAGTGATGTCGGTCAGGCTAGCCTGCGCCAGCAATCCGCTGACGCGATCCTGATCGTGGAAAGCCAAGGGGCCAGGGGCGTTGCGGTCGACTTTGGGCGGCGTGCCAAGCCGTTCGGTTGCCGCGATATGGGGCAGGCGGAACCACGGGTTGCCCGATAGCGGCCCCCAAGCCGCGAAACACATCCGACCGCCGGGTTTCAGTGCGCGCGCCATGTTGGCGAAGGCGGCCACGGTATCCTCGAAGAACATCACCCCGAAGCGCGAAATCATGATATCGCGGTCCCCCTCCTGAAACGGATGGGTCTGCGCGTCGGCAAATTGAAAACCGATATTAGTGTGGCCGTCGGCCTGCGCGCGCTCGGCAGCGCGATCCAGAAAAGGCTGCGAGAAATCGGCAGCCAGAACATGCCCGTCTGGCCACACCGCCTGCGCCGCCAGAACCGTGCTGGCCCCTGTGCCGCAGCCGATATCCAACACGCGCTGCCCCGGTTTCAGGGCGGCGCGCTCTAGCACCAGATCAAGGACCGGAGCCAGAAGCGCATCCATCTGGTCCTCATAGGTCAGCCATTTCGCACCCGAGGGTGAGTTGCCCCAGAACTCGGCCTGTTCTTCGTTTGCTATGGTCATGGTGCCTCCTGCCGGAGACTATGACCTGCGGCGACGGCGACGGCCAGATTTTTCCTCATCCCCGCCGCCGGTGTTGAACGAGGGTGAGGGCAGCGTGACCACCTGCGCCAGTTCCGGGAACGGGTCG
This sequence comes from Ruegeria sp. D3, assembly GCF_056534465.1. NCBI lineage: Bacteria > Pseudomonadati > Pseudomonadota > Alphaproteobacteria > Rhodobacterales > Roseobacteraceae > Ruegeria > Ruegeria sp. D3. The sequence continues at coordinate 204,034 of NZ_JBQFPK010000007.1, read as the reverse complement.
GTCTTGTGCGGGATAGCGTTGGCGGCGACGAAATGGTCCTGAAATTTTGGCTCGATGGCGGTTTCGACCTTGGTGATCTCGCGCACGACACGCTCGATTTCCTTACGCGATCCGATGTTGCACAGCGCGATCCGCGCGCCGGTGCCAGCGGCGTTGCCCGCGCTTGAGACCTTGTCCAGCGGTGCGTCGGGGATCATGCCCAGCACCATCGCATGTTTGGTCGAGATATGCGCGCCAAACGCCCCGGCCAGAACCACGCGATCCACGGCGTCGACCTTCATCTCGTCCATAAGCAGGCGCGCACCGGCATAAAGCGCCGATTTCGCCAGTTGGATGGCGCGGATATCGCCTTGGGTTACGGTGATACGCGGGCCGCCTTCGGCGCTGGCATCGTGGATCAGATAGGAATGCGTGCGGCCTTCGGGGATGCAGCGCGCGGTGCCGGTTTGTTCAGCCGAGCCAATCAGGCCGCTTTCATCCAGCAGCCCGGCGATACGCATTTCGGCAACAGCCTCGATAATGCCCGAGCCACAGATGCCGGTGATCCCGGTGGTGGCGATATCAAGATCGAACCCGTCCTCATCAGACCACTTGTCCGACCCGATGATGCGGAAGCGGGGTTCCTTGGTGACGGGATCAATTTCGATGCGCTCAATCGCTCCCGGAGCGGCGCGCTGGCCGGAACTGATCTGCGCGCCCTCAAACGCGGGGCCGGTGGGTGAGGAACAGGCGAGCACGCGTGTGGTGTTGCCCAGCAGGATTTCGGCATTGGTGCCCACATCGACGATCAACACGAGGTCTTCGGACTTGCCGGGTTCCTCGGAGAGCGCAACGGCGGCACAGTCGGCGCCCACATGTCCCGCAATACAGGGTAGGATATAAACCTGCGCGCGCGGGTTCATCTTGGTCAGGTCCATCTCACGCGCGGGCAGGGACATGCTCTCGGATGTGGCCAGCGCGAATGGAGCCTGCCCCAGTTCGACCGGGTCCAGACCCAGCAGCAGGTGGTGCATGACCGGGTTGCAGACGAAAACCGTCTCCACGATCAGCGCGGTGTCGATCCCGGCCTCATCCGCGATCGAGGTGGTCAGGTCGTTGATCGCCTCGCGCACGGCGCGGGTCATTTCCTGATCACCGCCGGGGTTCATCATGGCGTAGGACACGCGGCTCATCAGGTCTTCACCAAAGCGGATCTGCGGGTTCATCAGGCCAGACGAGGCCTTGACCTCACCGGTCTCCAGATCGGTCAGGTGGGCAGCGATGGTGGTTGAGCCAAGGTCGATGGCCAGACCGTACAGCCCTTGTTCATGCAGGCCGGGCCAGATTTCCACGATCCGTGCGACCTCATCCTTGTGGCCTTTGTGGACGGCTACCGTGACCTCCCATTTGCCTTTGCGCAGCACCGGTTGCAGCTTGGCCATCAGCGACAGATCGGCGGTGACGGCCTCAATGTTCCACTGCTGGCGCAGGGCGCGTTCCAACCGCTCGAGATCGCCGGTTGGCGAGTGCATGTCGGGTTCCTCGACCACCACGAAATACAGCCGCGTCGCCGGGTCCATGGTGATGGCGCGTGCGGCAGCCGCTTTGCGGACGACCTGACGATGGACCTGAGACTCAGGCGGCACGTCGATCACGATATCGCCCTGAACCGTCGCCTGACAGCCCAGACGGCGGCCAGGCTTGAGCCCGCGCTTGTCGTCATAGCGTTGTTCAACCGCGTTCCATCCGCTCAGCGCGTCCTCGGATACCGTCACGCCGTGCTTGGGGAACTCGCCGTAGCTGGGCGTGATCTGGCACTTCGAACAAATCCCGCGTCCGCCGCAGACCGAATCCAGATCGACACCCAACTGCCGGGCGGCGGTCAGAACCGGGGTGCCAACGGGGAAATGCCCGCGTTTGCCCGAGGGGGTAAAGACAACAAGGGGGTCGGTGGTCATGTCGGGCCTGCCTTTTGTATTCGCGCGTATGCCGGGGAAGATATGGGTTTGTGCGCAAAGGGAAAGGCCAATCAGCGGCAGGTTTTGCGCAACTTGCGTCGTTTTTCAGCGTGGCATCGGCTCGCGTTGGACAACTAGTTTAGGTCAGGGGCTTTTCCTTAGCTGCAATCCATGTCATAGGGTCGCCGTCAAACGGGGTTTTGCATGGGGTTAGCAGATGCAGATTCGTGAGGCACTCACCTTTGACGACGTACTTCTGGTTCCGGGCGCATCTTCTGTGCTGCCCGCAACGGCGGATACGACCACGCGTGTGACGCGCGAGATTACCATGAACATACCGCTGCTCAGCTCGGCTATGGACACGGTGACCGAGGCGCGAATGGCGATTGCTATGGCGCAGGCCGGTGGGATCGGTGTGATCCACAAGAACCTGACGACCGAGGAACAGGCCCGCGAAGTGCGCCGGGTCAAGCGGTTCGAATCCGGTATCGTTTATAACCCCGTGACATTGCGCGCCGATCAGACGCTGGCCGACGCGCAGGCGCTGGTCGAACGCTACAATTTCACCGGCTTCCCCGTCGTTGATTCCGATGGTCGCGTCGTGGGTATCGTGACCAACCGCGACATGCGCTTTGCAACCTCGGACGACACGCCGATCCACGCAATGATGACCACCGACAATCTGGCAATGCTTCAGGAACCGGCTGATCTGGAAGAAGCCAAAAGTCTGATGAAGGCGCGCCGGATCGAAAAGCTGCTGGTCGTAGATGGCGCAGGCAAGCTGACCGGCCTGCTAACCCTGAAAGACACCGAACAAGCAGTGCTGAACCCCACAGCCTGCAAAGACCGTCTGGGCCGCCTGCGTGTTGCAGCGGCGACTTCGGTCGGGGACGCAGGTTTTGAGCGGTCAGAGCAATTGGTGGATTCAGGCGTCGACATCATCGTTGTGGACACCGCGCATGGCCACTCGCAAGGCGTGCTCGACGCGGTGCGGCGGGTGAAAACCCTGTCGAACGAAGTTCAAATCATCGCGGGCAATGTCGCCACCGGTGACGCGACCAAGGCGCTGATTGATGCCGGTGCGGACGCGATCAAGGTTGGGATCGGGCCGGGCTCGATCTGTACCACGCGGATGGTGGCCGGTGTGGGTGTGCCGCAGCTGACGGCGATCATGGATTGTGCCTCGGCCGCCGGAGACGTTCCGGTGATTGCCGATGGCGGCATCAAGTTCTCGGGCGATTTCGCCAAGGCGATTGCGGCGGGGGCGTCCTGCGCCATGGTCGGTTCAATGATCGCGGGCACCGATGAAAGCCCCGGTGAGGTCATTCTGTATCAGGGCCGCTCGTTCAAATCCTATCGCGGCATGGGCAGCCTGGGCGCAATGGCGCGTGGCTCGGCGGATCGCTATTTCCAGAAGGACGCCGCCAACGATAAGCTGGTGCCCGAAGGGATCGAGGGGCAGGTGCCCTATAAAGGGTCTGCCAGCGCTGTTGTGCACCAACTGGTCGGCGGTCTGCGCGCAGCCATGGGATATACCGGTTGTGCCACCGTGGAAGAGATGCGCAGGAACTGCAATTTCGTAAAGATCACTGGCGCAGGGCTGAAAGAAAGCCACGTGCATGACGTGCAGATCACTCGTGAAAGCCCGAACTATCGGGTGATGTAACCTGATTTAAATTGCATTGCGGCGTCCCGTTCGGGCGCCGTTTTGTGTTTCTACATACGCATGGGACGACTTTATGACCCCCGCAGCCCGCATTCAGGCCTCTATTGAAATCCTTGACGAAATTCTCAGGGATGTTCCGGTCGAAAAGGCCCTGACAGGATGGGCGCGGCGCAGCCGTTTTGCCGGTTCTAAGGACCGGGCGGCTGTTCGGGATCACGTGTTCGGAGCGTTGCGGTGCAAGCGGTCTTTCGCGGCGTTGGGCGGGGCCGAAACTGGGCGTGGCTTGATGCTTGGGGCCCTGAGGGCGGCAAGGAGTGACCCGAGCGATCTGTTCACGGGAGTTGGTCACGCCCCTTCGCCTGTTGGAGAGGACGAAACTGGGCGCGCATTCCTGTCTGACGCCGAGCAATACGACATCCCCGACTGGTTGTGGCCAGTGTTTCAAGCCTCTTTGCAGGACCAGGCAATCAACGTAGCGCAAGCCTTGCAAACCCGTGCTCCGGTGCATTTGCGTGTCAACCTGATCAAATCGGATTCGGATCGCGCGATTGCTGCGTTGGCGGCAGATGGTATCACTGCCCGCACGCATGACGCCTGCGACACGGCGTTGGAGGTTCTGGATGGCGCGCGTAAAGTCGCCCAGAGTCAGGCGTTTTTGACTGGGCTGGTCGAACTGCAAGACGCAGCTAGTCAAGCCATCGTTGCCGATCTGAATTTGCAACCAGGTCAGCGCGTTTTGGACTATTGCGCGGGCGGAGGTGGAAAATCACTCGCCATTGCGGCGCATGTCGGGGTCGAAGTTTTTGCGCATGATGTTAATCCTGCGCGAATGAGAGATTTGCCTGATCGGGCCAAGCGCGCAGGGGCGCAAGTCACAATCCTGACGCCTGATGCGGTGCGGTCGCAAGCACCTTTCGATGTGGTGCTTGTTGATGCTCCATGTTCGGGCAGCGGTTCCTGGAGACGCGCCCCGGCAGGAAAATGGGCTTTGACCCCGGAGCGTCTAAAGGAGTTGAGCGCGCTGCAATTAAGCATTCTCGAGGAAACATCTGGTTATGTTTCCCCTGACGGAACGTTAGCTTATGCGACCTGTTCTATGCTGAACCCGGAAAACCAAGAAGTCGTTGAAAATTTCCTCGGTTCGCATTCCGGCTGGAACATGTCCTATCAGAAATTGTGGCTCGCAGCACACGGAACAGACGGTTTCTTCACCGCACACTTGACGCGGTAGTTTTAATGAAAATAGCAAGCATAGGTGGAGTGGCCGCGATTTCGTTAAGCGGTCTTTAACCTTATTTGGGCTCACTGGCGACAGGCCCAACATGCTGAGTTCTTAATGACTGAAGTTTCAAGTTTTTTGTCGGATCCTTCCATAAGGAAATCTCCGATTCCACTGCGACTGATGTCCGTGTTGGTATTTGGCATCGTCATCGGACTTGCACCTCTCACAAATGTTTTGCCGACGGGCTGGAAGACTGAGTTCGCCGTCGCCGGAATTTCATTGTTCACGGCAGGAGTTCTGGTCGCGCTCAAGGGTTGGTTTGCGGATTGGTCTATCCGACGTGCCATTGAAGTTATGAATACTTTCACTGAACAGGACTTGTTTCCAGACGTCATTGCCAATGCGGACGGGCTTGTTCTTTCGTCAAACGCAGCGGCCAGAATCCAGTTACACGCTTTCCCCGGTAACCGGTTGGAAAACTGCTTGATGTCAGTTTTCGCCAATCCAGCGTCAATCCTTTTACGTCTTCAGTCTCTGGCTGAGATTCACGGAAAGTCCAGCGAAGATGTGGTGACTATCGGGTCTACTATCCCGGTGACAGTATTCTCGGTCGGGCACGATCTGTATTGCTGGCGGTTTCACCTTGGGGTTGAAGGCCGTTGGGATGATGTGGCGGTTCCTGTTTTGACACTTGGGCGAAATGGAACTGTGCTGAGGGCTAATGGAATGGCCGAGCATGTATTGGGCTACAAACCGGAAAACACAGATCAAGTCTTCAATTCCGGCCAACCTGCACCGGGTGAGATCACACAGGCCACGCCTCAAGCGACCCGTTGAATGTCACCGTGGCAGAGCTTTCTCGTTCGGGGTCTGCGCGTGAAATGCTGGTTCTGCCTGTCCAAGTGACCACGCCACCGACAACAGAAACACGTTTTGCGGACTTGCCGGTCCCAATCATGTGCATTGCACCGGACGGGGTCGTTCTGGATGCAAACAGATTGGCAATCAAACTGGTTGGCGACTTTCAGACAGGCGAGACGAATGTCTCACAAGTGATGCAGGGATTGGGTTACCCGATTCAGGAGTGGTTGTCGCGCGCCGCTGTCGAGGACGCCACCCCCAAATCCGAATTTTTGCGCCTGACACGGCAAGACAAAGACGTATTCGTTCAGGTGACGCTGAACAGAGTGGTTAATGATGGTCAGGTGTGCCTGATTGCCGTGCTCAACGATGCGACCGAGCTTAAGACACTTGAGGCTCAGTTTGTGCAGGGACAAAAGATGCAGGCTGTCGGGCAGCTTGCCGGTGGTGTCGCGCATGATTTCAACAACTTGCTGACAGCAATATCTGGTCATTGTGACCTGCTATTGCTGCGGCACGATCAGAATGACCCGAACTACGGTGATCTGGTGCAGATAAACCAGAATGCGAACAGGGCGGCTGCTCTGGTCAGTCAACTGTTGGCTTTTTCGCGCAAGCAAACACTTCAGCCAGAGGTTCTGGACCTGCGCGACACAATTTCGGATCTGATTCACTTGTTGAACCGGCTGGTCGGTGAGAAAGTGCGTTTGACACTCAGCCACGATCCAGTCCTAAAGCCCGTGCGCGCCGACAAAAGACAGCTTGAACAGGTGTTCATGAACCTTGTGGTCAATGCCCGTGACGCGATGCCCGAAGGCGGGGAGGTTCGGATCGAAACCGAAGTCGTTTCGCTGACGGATTCTTTGCGCCGCGACCGCGCGACAGTTCCGCCGGGCGAGTATGTGACTGTAAAAGTCGTCGACAGTGGGGTGGGTATACCGGCAGACAAGCTGCAAAAAGTCTTCGAGCCGTTCTATACCACAAAAAGAACCGGCGAAGGTACGGGTCTGGGTCTTTCGACGGTGTATGGCATAGTCAAACAGACGGGCGGGTTTATTTTCCTCGACAGCGTGCAAGGGCAGGGCACGGAATTTACGGTGTTCTTGCCGATTTCAGCCACGCCGCAGAAGATCGAGCCCAGCCAAGACGTACAGCCCGAAGTTCTGAATGCCCGCCAGGGCGAAGGCGTCGTCTTACTGGTTGAGGATGAAGCACCGGTTCGTGCGTTTGCTACGCGGGCTCTGCGCTTGAAAGGTTACACGGTGCTCGAGGCCGACTCGGGTGAAGAAGCGTTGAGACTGCTAGAAGATGAAACATTGCATGTAGATGTGTTTGTAACCGATGTCGTGATGCCCGGACTCGATGGTCCAACCTGGGTACGAACTGCGATGGAAAAGCGCGCAGATGTGCAGGTTATCTTCATGTCCGGTTACACCGAAGGCGCGTTCGGAGATTCGGGACCTGAGATCGCAAACTCGGCCTTTTTGCCGAAACCATTCTCATTGAACCAATTGACCGAAGCGGTGTTTCGGCAAATGAACTGATACGCTACTGCGCTTTTTCGTGGCACTCAAATTCCAGCGCATGACGTTTGCGGAACTTCTGTTCAGTCTTTGCACTTAGCGCCAAGTCACGGGTTGGAGAGACGTTTTCGCGCTGCAGAGCAATCTTCATGTCCAGTCGGTTTTCCAGAAAATCCAGAATCTTGTCTTGATTCTCGTATTTGAACACATGATCCGCACCGCGGCCATTGCTGCGCGTGCGGAAAAACTGACTCTGACTGCCGACATCTGCGTATTCGGGGCGGGGTGACTTCATATAGGCCTGAACGTAGTCATCGAAGCTCATGTCGCGGGTCGAGTGCGGATGCCCAATCCGTTCGTCACGGCTACGAAACTTGTACCAACTGCCTAACCAGTCGATTGGTTCCCGGACGACGACCATGATCTCCATGTCAGTGTCATACATTTTTCGGAAGATATTCTGAAAAAACCTGTCATATCGCCGAACTGGAGCGTGTTTCAATGCGGGAGGACCGGTCACGACAAGGTCCGCCCGGTCTTTCAGCGCTGAGTGATATGCGGTGCTGCCGGTTTTGGGAACAGCCAGAAACGCCAGGCGTTCCTCATAGAAAACAAGCATTTATGTGTCCGCCAGAACGAGTGGTTATCTTTGTACAGTGGCGTAAACGACTCTTTAACACAATTGCCCAAGAGTAAATATTGTAAGTTTTAGTTGAAATGTTCTCTTTTTGATCTCATAAGGAACAAGAGGCGAACAAAGCAGTGATTGCCGCCCGTTCAAGGGTGTGACACAAGGGAAGGCGACAGGACAATGGCGGATCTTCTGACGATGAGCGACAAGAAAAACGCAGACAAGCAAAAGGCGCTCGACAGCGCGCTGGCCCAGATTGAACGGCAGTTCGGCAAGGGTTCGATCATGAAGCTGGGCGAGGATTCCAAACAGGATATCGAGGCCAGCTCGACCGGCTCGCTGGGTCTGGATATCGCGCTGGGAATCGGCGGCTTGCCGATGGGCCGGATTGTTGAGATTTACGGGCCAGAAAGCTCGGGCAAGACGACGCTGACGCTGCATTGTATTGCAGAACAGCAAAAGCGTGGCGGTGTCTGTGCGTTCGTTGACGCGGAACACGCGTTGGACCCGCAATATGCTCGTAAGCTGGGTGTCGATCTGGATGAGTTGCTAATCTCGCAGCCCGACACTGGAGAACAGGCGCTTGAGATCACCGATACGCTGGTCCGCTCGGGCGCGGTGAACATGGTTGTGGTCGACTCGGTCGCAGCGCTGACGCCAAAATCCGAGCTTGAGGGCGACATGGGCGACAGCAACGTTGGCGTGCAGGCCCGTCTGATGAGTCAGGCGATGCGCAAGCTGACCGGCTCGATCAGCCGCTCGAACTGTATGGTGATCTTCATCAACCAGATCCGGATGAAAATCGGTGTCATGTTTGGCAGCCCGGAGACGACTACTGGTGGTAACGCGCTGAAATTCTACAGCTCGGTGCGTCTGGACATTCGTCGTATTGGCGCGATCAAGGACCGCGATGAGGTTGTCGGCAACCAGACCCGCGTCAAGGTGGTCAAAAACAAGGTGGCGCCGCCGTTCAAGCAGGTGGAATTCGACATCATGTATGGCGAAGGCATCAGCAAGATGGGCGAGCTGCTGGATCTGGGCGTTAAGGCCGGTGTGGTTGAGAAGTCGGGTTCATGGTTCAGCTACGGCGATGAGCGGATCGGGCAGGGGCGTGAGAATGCCAAACAATATCTGCGCGATAACAGCCGATCGGCGTTGGAGATTGAGGACAAGATCCGCGCCGCGCATGGGTTGGACTTCGACATGCCGCCCGGTGCCACTGAGGATGACGATATTCTTGAAGCCTGACGGCATCCCGGAATTGTGAACGCGGGGCGGTCCAACGAGGCCGCCCTGTTTCGTTTGCGTGGCCTCCCCTGTGGACTATCCGCAGGGACAGCGATAAACCCATTTTCGAACAAGATGATTGCGCGCTGAGAGAGCCTTATGCCCACGCTGAACGATATCCGATCGACCTTTCTGAACTATTTCGCCAAACAGGGGCATGAGGTTGTCGCCTCCAGCCCGCTGGTGCCGCGCAATGACCCGACCCTGATGTTCGTGAACTCGGGCATGGTGCAGTTCAAGAACCTCTTCACCGGGCTTGAGACGCGCGACTACAGCCGGGCGACCACTGCGCAGAAATGTGTGCGTGCGGGTGGCAAACACAACGATCTGGACAATGTGGGCTATACCGCGCGCCACCACACATTCTTTGAGATGCTGGGGAATTTCTCGTTCGGGGACTATTTCAAGCATGAGGCGATCCCCTTTGCGTGGGAGCTGATCACCAAGGAATTCGGCATCGACAAGAACCGCCTGCTGACCACGGTCTATCACACCGACGATGAGGCATTCGAGATCTGGAAAAAGGTCGGCGTGCCCGAAGACCGGATCATCCGCATCGCCACCAGTGACAATTTCTGGCAGATGGGCCCGACCGGTCCCTGTGGTCCATGCACCGAGATTTTCTATGACCATGGCGACCACATCTGGGGCGGCCCTCCGGGTTCGGCCGAGGAAGACGGCGACCGCTTCATCGAAATCTGGAACATCGTGTTCATGCAGAATGAGCAGTTTGAGGACGGCTCGATGGTGGAACTGGACATGCAGTCCATCGACACTGGCATGGGGCTGGAACGGATCGGTGCTCTGCTGCAGGGCAGCCATGACAACTATGACACCGACCTGTTCAAAACGCTGATCGAAGCGTCTGCCGATGCCACCGGCGTTGATCCTTATGGCGATCAGAACGTGCATCACCGCGTGATTGCGGATCACCTGCGGTCGACCTCGTTCCTGATTGCCGATGGAGTGATGCCCAGCAATGACGGGCGCGGCTATGTTCTGCGTCGGATCATGCGCCGTGCCATGCGCCATGCGCATCTGCTGGGCGCGAAAGATCCGGTAATGCATCGCCTCGTGCCCTCGCTGGTGCAGCTTATGGGTGCGCAATATACGGAACTGGGACAGGCGCAGGCGCTGATCGAAGAAACACTGCTGCTTGAGGAAACTCGGTTCAAGCAGACCTTGGATCGCGGTTTGAAACTGCTGGATGATGAGGTCTCGGGCCTGCCCGAAGGTGAGGCTCTGCCCGGTGATGCGGCGTTCAAGCTCTATGACACCTATGGCTTCCCGCTGGATTTGACGCAGGATGCGCTGCGTGAAAAGGGCCGGACCGTGGATACCGACGGGTTCGATGCAGCCATGGCCGAACAAAAGGCCAAGGCGCGCGCTGCGTGGGCGGGCTCGGGCGAGGCGGCGGATCTGGCCGTTTGGTTTGACGTGCTGGACAGCGCCGGGGCCACGGATTTCCTTGGCTATGATACCGAAAAAGCCGAAGGGCAGGTGGCTGCTCTGGTCGTGGATGGCGCGCTGGTCGACACCATCGAGCAGGGTGGCACCGGTTGGGTCATCGTGAACCAGACCCCGTTCTATGGTGAGGCCGGTGGCCAGATCGGGGATACCGGTGGAATCCGGCGTCTTGAGAATATGCAGGATGTGGCCACGGTCGAAGACACGCGCAAATTTGCTGAAGGTAAGGTCTATGCGCATAAGGTGACCGTCAGCCAGGGCGCGCTGTCCAAAGGCGACGGGGTCGAGCTTGAGGTCGATCACACCCGCCGCAGCGCGATCCGGGCCAACCACTCGGCCACGCACCTGCTGCACGAGGCGCTGCGCGAAACGCTGGGCGACCATGTAGCGCAGCGCGGCTCTTTGAACGCGGCGGACCGGCTGCGGTTCGACTTCAGCCACTCCAAAGCGCTGAGCGTCGAAGAACTGCAAAAAGTCGAGCGTGAAGTGAACGCATTCATCCGCCAGAATTCGACCGTCGAGACGCGGATCATGACGCCCGACGACGCGCGTGATCTGGGCGCGCAGGCGCTGTTTGGTGAGAAATACGGTGACGAGGTGCGGGTTGTCTCGATGGGCAAGGCGCCCACGGGTAAAGGTCAGGATGGCGAAACATGGTCGATTGAACTGTGCGGCGGCACCCATGTGCGCCAGACCGGGGACATCGGTACGTTCGTCGTGCTGGGCGACAGCGCCAGCAGCGCCGGCGTGCGCCGGATCGAAGCCCTGACCGGGGATGAGGCGTTCCGCCACCTGTCGGCGCAGGATCAACGGTTGGGCCAGATTGCGTCCGAGTTGAAGGCGCAGCCTGATGATGTGGTTGGCCGCGTGAAGTCCCTGCTGGACGAACGCAAAGCGCTGCAGAACGAAGTGGCCCAACTGCGCCGTGATCTGGCGATGGCGGGCGGCTCGGGGCAGGGCAGTGCCGAGGCGAAGGACGTGAACGGTGTGCCGTTCTTGGCGCAGGCGCTGACCGGCGTTTCTGGAAAAGACCTTCCCGCGCTGATCGATGAACACAAAAGCCGCTTGGGCACGGGCGCGGTTCTGCTGATCGCGGATGCGGGTGGCAAGGCAGCTGTAGCGGCTGGAGTGACCGCGGACCTGACCGAAAAGGTCTCGGCCGTGGATCTGGTGCGCGCCGCAGTGGTCGAGCTGGGGGGCAAGGGCGGCGGTGGACGCCCGGACATGGCGCAAGGCGGTGGCCGAGATGCGTCGAACGCGGATGCGGCCATCAAGGCCGCCGAACAGGTATTGGAGGGGTAACATGCCCGCACTTTGGATCGCACATGTCACTGTGACGGACAATGAGGCTTACGGAAAATACGCCGAGTTGGCGGGTCCGGCGATTGCCGCCCATGGGGGGCAATTCATTGCACGTGCTGCACGCTATGTGCAGCTTGAGGGAAAAGAGCGCCCGCGTAATGTAGTAGCCAGATTCCCTTCGGTCGAAGCTGCTGTCGAGTGTTACAATTCGCCCGACTACCAAAAGGCCCTTGACCACGCACGTGGTGCGAGTGAACGCGAATTGGTCGTCGTCGAAGTCACCGAATAGAATCATGAAGGCCGTCTGGTGAATGCTGCCGGACGGCCTAAAGAATGCGCGGATTTCGGCCTATATGTTATCTGACCGTTTCAGTGAATTTAATATTGAGACTTTTTTCGGTTTTTTAAATAATAACAACATCTTGTAATTTTTAAATGCACTTTTCGGTCTCGTTGGTTGCCTCAATTGTGGCAGTAACCCGACAAATTCAGCGCGAAATGGTCATGAAAAGTGACGAATTTCCGCCTCTTTTTCCATCCACCTTAAGCCAGATTGCGCTGCCGCGTCCGTTTACCGATAGTTTCCTAAATCGGAATACGGTCCTGTCTGTCGACAATCGTTCGGAGAGACCAGGATCGAGGGACAGGCATGAATTCGTTTGTAGAGCAGGCGTTCACCGCGACAGGCAAGGTTTTGGGTGTTTGCGCGATTCTCGCGGCGGTCAGTGTCGTTGGGAAATCTGCGGAAGCCAGCGAAGGAGACTTCATCAGAAGCGTGGCATCTACACCTCCGCCTGCCGGAGCAAGACAGCTGTGTCGCCAATACTCATGGGCATGTTCCAGCACTGCTTCGGTGGCGATGACAAGCCAGCAGGAATTGCAGATTGTTAAACGTGTGAATCGTAAGATCAATCGGACCACGCGTGAAGTTACGGACCAATCTCAGTATAGAACCGTAGAGAGATGGGCGTTGCCGACCAGACGTGGTGGGGACTGCGAAGACTTTGCTCTTTTGAAAAAAAGAGATCTAATTCGCGCGGGAATTGACCCAAGTAAATTGCTGATTGCGACGGTGCTGGATACGCGAAGAAATGCGCATGCCGTTTTGGTTTACAGATCCGCAGCGGGTGATCTGGTGCTAGATAATTTGACCAACACGATCAAACCGTGGTCGGATACCCGGTATCTTTTCTTACGGATGCAAGACCCACGACAGCCAGAGAATTGGGTGGGTGTCTACCGCCGTAGTTAATTTGTGACCACTCGGTCGATGGAGATTACCAAATAAACGGGGCGCCAATTTTGGCGCCCCGTTTATTTTGATCTTTGTTTGTATTGTCCGCAACAAGAGTGTTTTACAACCCTCATTGCGTTCAACCAGAGTCAGTTAGTTGAAAACACCACCTGACCCGCCGTTGCCGCCGCCGACACCACCGACATTGCCACCATTGCCGTTGCCGTTGGTGCCGCCGCTGTTGCCGTTGTTGTTGCCGCCGTTTCCGGAACCTTGGCCTGAACCATTTGTGTTACCGCCGCCGTTGCCGGAATTGGGGTTATTCCCGTTGCCATTTCCGGGTCCGCCAAAGATGCTGCCACCGTTTCCGTTGCCGTTCCCGTTTCCGGTCCCGTTGCCACCACCATTGCCATTGCCATTGTTGCCGCCACCATTGCCGGTGCCGGGGCCGGACCCTCCGGTGTTGCCACCGCCGTTACCGGGGTTGGGGTTGTTACCATTACCATTTCCTGGGCCGCCGGTTCCACCGCCGCCGCCGCCAGTTCCGCCACCGCCGCCGCCAGTTCCGCCACCGCCGCCGCCGGTTCCACCACCGCCGCCGCCGGTTCCACCACCGCCGCCGCCGGTTCCGCCACCGCCGCCGCCGGTTCCACCACCGCCGCCTGGATTAGTTGGGCCACCGCCTGGGTTCGTTGGGCCACCGCCTGGATTAGTTGGGCCACTGCCTGGATTAGTCGGGCCAACGCCTGGATTAGTTGGACCACTGCCACCGGTACCACCGCCGAAAGTTAGGCCCTCGCCAGGATTTGCGTCGCCATCACCGGATCTTTGATTGTTTGAAATGCTGGCGGTGGGAATATCAGTCAACACGGCTGCGAAAGCCGGACAACTTTCCAACGTTCTGGCCAAGATGTCATCAAAATCAGGCCTGCGTTGCAGGTACTTCAACATCCTGGATTCAACGACCTCACACGCACAGAGGGTTTCCGTGTCAACGGACTGGCGAGCTGTTTTAACAGTGCACCTCTCGGCAGCCGTAGCTGCCGTTGTCGACACAATTGGAATAGTTGCTGACACAAAAACAATAGATAATAAACGACTTTTAACGCGCATGATTACGCCCCCTGGTACTCTTTAACCTGTGCTACCTGAGCACACCGTTGCCACAATTTAAACATAAATAGATCAATCCCTCGCCGTATTTTCAAGATGTGTGACAACAAGAAAACGGGAAAAAACTCCCGTTATGGTGGAACGATATTGAAAAACAAAAGAAAAGCCCGCCGGAGTGGCGGGCCTTGTTTTTGTTAATTTTGCATTAATGTACGCAAAAATGTCACTAATGGGGCAATGTTTCCAATCAGTGAACTATTTCACTGAAAGGTCTAAGCAGATTTTGCCATGCGCTTGCGTTCGTGCGGATCCAAAAAGCGTTTGCGCAACCGGATGGCATTAGGCGTCACCTCAACCAGTTCGTCATCGTCGATATAAGCGATGGCTTCCTCCAGTGAGAACTGAACATGAGGTGTCAGGCGGACGGCGTCATCCGATCCGCTGGCACGTACGTTGGTCAGTTTTTTGCCCTTAAGTGGGTTCACTTCCAGATCATTGTCTCGTGAATGCTCTCCGATGACCATGCCTTGATAAACATCCGTCTGCGGACCCACAAACATGCGGCCACGCTCTTCGAGGTTCCACAGGGCGTAGGCGACGGCCTGTCCGTTCTCCATCGAGATCAAAACCCCAGCGCGGCGGCCGGGAATCGTGCCTTTGTGTGCCGCCCAGCCGTGGAACACGCGGTTCAGAACACCGGTTCCGCGCGTGTCTGTCAGGAACTCTCCGTGATAGCCGATCAGTCCGCGCGAAGGCACATGCGCGATGATGCGGGTCTTTCCTGCACCGGCGGGGCGCATTTCGACCAGCTCGCCTTTGCGCGCGCCAGTGATCTTTTCAATCACAGCACCGGAGTATTCATCGTCAACGTCAATCGTGACTTCTTCAATAGGCTCCAGACGCTGGCCATCTTCTTCGCGGAACAGAACCTGCGGGCGAGAGATGCTGAGCTCGAACCCCTCTCGGCGCATGTTCTCGATCAGAACACCCATCTGCAATTCGCCGCGGCCTGCAACCTCGAAGGCTTCGCCGCCGGGAGTGTCGGTGATGCGGATGGCGACGTTCGATTCGGCCTCTTTCATCAGGCGGTCGCGGATCACACGGGACTGCACCTTTTTGCCGTCACGACCGGCCAGAGGCGAGTCGTTGATGCCGAAAGTCACGGTGATAGTCGGCGGGTCGATCGGTTGGGCGGGCAGGGCCTCTTCGACCTGAGGTGCGACCAGTGAGTCGGCTACGGTGGCTTTGCTCATGCCCGCGATGGTGACGATGTCACCAGCTTCGGCCACGTCGATGGGCTGTTGCGCCAGGCCGCGGAAGGCCAGGATTTTCGAAGCGCGGAAGTTTTCGATCAGCGTGCCGTCGCGCGACAGCGCCTTGAGGCTGTCGCCCGCCTTCAGCGTACCGCTTTCCACACGGCCGGTCAGGATACGGCCGATGAACGGGTCGCTTCCCAGCGTGGTGGCCAGCATACGGAACGGCTCGTCTTTCTTTTCGGCTTGTTTGGGGGCCGGGACGTGATCCACGACCAGATCAAACAGCGCGGTCAGGTCCTTGCGGGGGCCGTCCAGTTCCATATCTGCCCAACCAGACCGGCCCGAGGCATACATGGCTGGGAAGTCCAGCTGATCGTCATCGGCACCGAGGTTGGCGAACAGGTCGAAGCACTCATCCAGTGCGCGGTCAGGTTCGGCGTCGGGCTTGTCGACCTTGTTCAACACCACGATCGGGCGCAGGCCCAGAGCCAGCGCTTTCGAGGTCACAAACTTGGTCTGGGGCATCGGGCCTTCGGCGGCATCGACCAGCAGAACAACACCGTCGACCATCGAAAGGATACGCTCAACCTCGCCACCGAAATCGGCGTGGCCGGGGGTGTCAACGATGTTGATACGGGTGCCTTTCCACTCGACCGAAGTCGCTTTGGCAAGGATGGTAATCCCGCGCTCGCGCTCCAGATCGTTGCTGTCCATGGCGCGTTCCGCCACAGCCTGATTTTCCCGGAACGCGCCGGATTGTTTAAGCAGCTCATCCACCAGGGTCGTTTTGCCGTGGTCAACGTGAGCGATGATTGCGATATTGCGCAGGTCCATGAGGTCAGCCTTTGAACGGGAAGTTGCCGCGCGCATAACGCGACGCGGCAAAATATGCCAGCCCTAACCGCCCGTCAGTGACCCGTAGTGTTGGAAAACAGGTGAATAACCAGAATTCCAGACAAAATCATGACCAAACCTATCACTGCAGGCCAGTCCAGCCTCTGCCCAAAAACGATAAAACCGATCACAGCAATCAGCACAATGCCCAAGCCCGACCAGATGGCATAAACGATCCCAACTGGCATGAACTTTAGAGTCAAGCCAAGCAGATAGAACGCGATTGCGTAGCCAACCACGACCAATACAGAGGGCCAGAGCCGCGTGAATTGCTGACTGGCTTGCAACGCGGTTGTGCCAATCGTTTCTGCGACCACTGCAAAAAGCAGGAAAAGATAGGCTTTAGGCAAAATAAGTCTCGGATTGAGTGTTGTTGAGCTCGTTGAACACAGATTTCAGGCATCTGGCAAGTCGTTTCGTTTGTTCCTGTGTACAAGTGAGGTGAGGTCAGGATAACCATACTGTTTTTACACGAGCTTTTAGAGATACTGTTCGACCAGTTACCAGTGTTTTTTTAATCAGTAAGCTATGACGAACTTTGCTAAATCTGTCATCGTCGTATCGGCGATTGTTGTGGCGCTTGGGTGGCTAGCTGGCGGGGGGTCCGCTGAGAGAAGCGCAGCCAAAGATGTTGAGCGGGTAAACGGTTCTCAGGTTTGAGCGTCCGCTGGTACTTGGGGGGAAAGAGGCGACGTGCCTCTTTCTCTTTTACCATTCAAGTGGTCAACTTTTCTGAGAAATAGTTCTTGAGCTGTGGTTCCAACCAATTCCAGAGTTGCGGTGCGCCACGGGTAATCGGGGTGCCAACGCGCGACTCGATCTGCGCGAATGTCACATCGTAGTCGACCCATGATCCGCCACCGGTGGCAAGGTTGCCAACAGGTGTTTGAAAACGGTCGACGGCCTTTGCAAATTTGGCATCGGGGCTCTCGGCGGCTTCAAACTCAAGCCACAAGGCTAGACATTCAGTTCTTTGCTGGTTCGGCAATAGCCCGAACAGCCGATCGGCCGCCGCTTGTTCCTCGGCTGCTTGCGCCGCGTGGTCGACATGACCATGAATTGGATGATCACCTGCGTCGATTTCGACGATGTCGTGCAGCAGCAACATCCTTAAAACGCGACCAATGTCGACGTCAAATTCGGCGCAGTTTGCCAAGACCCAAGCGAACAGCATGATGTGCCACGAATGCTCGGCCGAGTTTTCAAATCGATCACCAGACAAAAGCCTGGATGCGCGATAGACGGATTTCAGTTGATCGCATTCCGCAAGGAACGGCAGCCGATCCGAAAACTCTGAACGTGGGGCAGGTTGGCCGTCGAACAAAGAGTAAGCGGCCTTGAAAGCGTCAGGAAGAGCGGTCTCGAGATAGGCCGCGCGTCCACCGTTCAGATTGTCGCGGACGACCGCCAGATGCTCTGGTTTAGGTTCCGGAGCGTTTAGGACCTGAAACAGAGGTTGGCAGCGATCAAGGCATTTTGCGAATTTCGCATCGGGCGTAGAATCCGCTTCGAACTCCTGCCAAAGCGTCAGAAAAGCGTCGGATTGGTCATCGGGTAACATTCCGAACAGTTCCTGAGCGGCGTTCTGTTCTGCGCGCTCAACCGCCTTCCAGTCGGTTTTCAGATGGATGGGATGGTCACCGACGATGATTTCGACCAGATCATGCAGCAAAAGCATCCGAATGACCCGGTCAATCCGAACATTTGCGTCGGCAAGGGGGGCCATTACCAGTGCCCACAGCGCCAGATGCCAACTGTGTTCCGCCGAGTTTTCTTGCCGGGATTGATCCAGCAGCGTGTTCGCGCGTTCGACCGATTTCAGCTGGTCCGCGCGTTTCAGGAATTCTATCTGCGCGGAAAGCCGATCCATCATTTTTTTTCTATCGCCTTAACTTTCTTGCGATGTTCTGCAAGGCGCTGGATCACGAATTGGCGGGCCTGACGCTCGGACAAGCGCACTCGAATTTCGGTCAGAAATGCCTCTTCCAGCGACTGAGAGGATGCCCCAAGCAGCTCGCCAACTTCGACATAAAAGCGATCCTCGCCGGTTTCATCCATCACCTTCAACGTGTCTTCGGCCAGTCTGCCGGCAAGTATGGTGACTGTATCCGACATCAGCGTGTGTTCTCGGTCAGGCGGCGCTTCACGTAGTCACTGACATCTGTGATCAACGTGTCCATGTGGCGATCCTGGAAGAAATGGTCGGCGCCTTCCACTTCATTATGAGTGATTGTGATGCCTTTTTGCTCGTGCAGCTTGTTGACCAAGGCAGTGGTGTCTGCGGGCGGGGCCACGCGGTCCGACGACCCATTGATGATCAAGCCTGAGGACGGGCAGGGTGCGAGGAACGAGAAATCATACATGTTCGCCGGAGGAGACACGCTGATAAAGCCAGTGATCTCGGGTCGGCGCATCAGCAGTTGCATCCCGATCCACGCCCCGAAGGAAAACCCTGCAACCCAGCAGTGTTTCGAGTTGTTGTTCATCGATTGCAGGTAATCCAGTGCGGATGCCGCATCGCTGAGCTCACCCACGCCCTGATCGTACTCACCCTGGCTGCGACCCACACCACGGAAGTTGAACCGCAGAACGGTGAACCCCATGTTGTAGAACGCGTAGTGCAGGTTGTAGACCACCTTGTTGTTCATCGTCCCGCCGAATTGAGGATGCGGGTGAAGCACGATCGCGATCGGTGCGTCTTTTTCCTTTTGCGGGTGGTAGCGGCCTTCCAGGCGGCCTTCTGGTCCGGGAAAAATCACCTCGGGCATGTGTGCGATGGTCCTGTCTTTTTCTTCTGGGTGCCCGGAAATACTTGACGATAATCGTCGGACACCTTAGAACGGTTCTAATTGTGATACTGGGCGCATGAGCGCTGCTTGTCGGAGATACGCACTGGCAGCGGCGGCGTCAATGATTTCGCGCGTAAACTGCCATGAGGGAATGCAAATGAAGCTGTCGACCAAGGGTCGTTATGCGATGGTGGCTCTTGCCGATATCGCCCTTCAGCCCTCGGACGGGCTGGTGACACTCAGCGAGATTTCAGCACGGCAAGACATTTCTCTGCCTTACCTCGAGCAGTTATTCGTCAAGCTACGCAGGGCCGAGCTGGTGTCTTCGGTTCGGGGGCCGGGTGGTGGTTATCGCCTTGCCCGTCCAGCGTCCGAAATTCGCGTTGTTGAGATTCTGGCCGCCGTTGATGAAACAGTCGATGCTTTGCAAAAGGGCGCTGGCGCAACCGGAGCTTTGTCCGGCAGCCGGGCGCAATCCCTAACCAATCGTTTATGGGAGGGCCTGAGCGCCCATGTGTATGTGTTCTTGCATCAAACTCGCCTTTCTGACGTGATCAAGAATGACCTGGCACCTTGTCCGGCCGTACCCAGCCTTTTTGCAGTTGTGGACGAATAGGATGGCATTTGCTGAAATCGAACTTCTGCGCTCTGAAAAGGTGAATCTGTGAATCGTATTTACCTGGATCACAATGCCACCACACCTCTGCGTCCAGAGGCTCGCGAGGCGATGATCTCCGCAATGGAGATTTGCGGCAATCCATCCTCGGTCCACGCTGAAGGGCGCGCAGCTAAGGCGCTTGTCGAGCGCGCAAGATCACAGATTGCGGCTGCCTTTGGGGCCGAAGGGGCTGATGTCGTGTTTACTTCGGGTTCGACCGAAGGGGCTGCGCTGACACTAGAGGGGCGGGGCCTGCATGGGGCTGCAATCGAACATGATGCGGTCCGCGCGTGGACAGTGGAAGATTTGAGCGTGTCGAAAGAAGGTATGGTTGCGGTTTCAGCGCCGGACCAATCGACGCTGCAATACGCGAATTCCGAGACGGGTATCGTTCAATCATTGCCAGCAGGGTTGGCGGTGACCGATGCGACTCAGGCGTTTGGAAAATTACCAATCGCGTTCAACTGGCTGGATGCCCAGATGGCATTGATCTCGGCCCATAAGCTTGGCGGTCCAAAAGGCGTTGGCGCGGTTGTGATGAAGCGCGGCACGGATTTGCCCGCCCGGATCAAGGGTGGCGGTCAGGAAATGGGACGTCGCTCCGGGACAGAAAATGTTATTGGAATCTCAGGGTTAGGGGCCGCAGCTGAAGCGGCCGCGCGCGATCTGTCCAATGGTGTTTGGGAGCAGGTCAAAGAATTTAGAAATATTCTAGAAAAGGCCCTTGAGGCCGGTTCTAAATCTACTATTTTTGTCGGGAAAGATCAGGAACGCCTGCCGAACACTTTGTGCTTCGCCACGCCCGGTTGGAAGGGTGAGACGCAGGTCATGCAGATGGATCTGGCTGGATTTGCGATTAGCGCAGGTTCGGCCTGCTCCAGCGGCAAGGTACGCGCAAGTGCGGTACTGACCGCGATGGGATTTGACGAGGTCACAGCTGCCAGCGCAATTCGCGTCTCGCTGGGGCCTGCGACAACGGAAGAAGATGTGCTGCGTTTCGCTGAAACGTGGCTTGAAAAAGAGAAAAAGCATCGCGCGCGGGCCGCGTGATCAGACGGAGGGTGTCTTATGGCCGCTTTGGACCAGACCCAGGTAAAAGAGGGTGTCGATCAGGAAACCGTGGATGCGGTGCGCGAGGTCGGAACCTATAAATACGGCTGGGAAACCGATATTGAGATGGAATACGCGCCCAAGGGCGTGAACCCTGATATCGTCCGACTGATCTCGGAAAAGAACGAAGAGCCAGAGTGGATGACCGAATGGCGTCTGGCCGCGTTCGAGCGCTGGACTCAGATGGATGAGCCGAACTGGGCGATGGTCAGCTATCCCAAGATCGATTTTCAGGACCAGTATTACTATGCCCGTCCCAAGTCGATGGAGGAAAAGCCCAAGTCCTTGGATGAAGTCGATCCCAAGCTGCTGGCTACTTACGAAAAGCTGGGTATCCCTCTGAAAGAACAGATGATTTTGGCGGGCGTCGAAGGTGCCGAGGATGCCCCGGCTGAGGGCCGAAAGGTTGCCGTGGACGCGGTGTTCGACTCGGTTTCTGTTGGAACCACGTTTCAGGAAGAGCTGAAGAAAGCAGGTGTCATCTTCTGCTCGATCTCTGAGGCGATCAAAGAGCACCCCGAATTGGTCAGGAAGTATCTGGGTTCGGTGGTTCCGGTCTCGGACAACTTTTATGCCACGCTGAACTCGGCCGTGTTCTCGGATGGCTCGTTCGTTTACATCCCGCCGGGCGTGCGCTGCCCGATGGAGCTGAGCACGTATTTCCGTATCAACGCGGAGAACACAGGTCAATTTGAACGCACGCTGATCATTGCCGATAAGGGCTCGTATGTGTCCTATCTGGAAGGCTGCACCGCACCCCAGCGCGATACCGCACAGCTGCACGCGGCTGTGGTCGAGATCATCATCGAAGAAGATGCCGAGGTTAAATACTCGACCGTCCAGAACTGGTTCCCCGGTGATGAGAATGGCAAGGGCGGCATCTATAACTTTGTGACCAAACGCGCCGATTGCCGGGGCGACCGGTCCAAGGTGATGTGGACACAGGTCGAGACCGGTTCGGCCGTGACGTGGAAATACCCGTCCTGCATCCTGCGGGGCGAGGAAAGCCAAGGCGAGTTCTATTCGATTGCCATCGCCAACAACTATCAGCAGGCCGACACCGGCACCAAGATGGTCCATCTGGGCAAAAACACCAAGTCACGCATCGTGTCCAAGGGCATCAGCGCGGGTAGGGCGCAGAACACCTATCGTGGTCTGGTCTCGATGCATCCCAAGGCTAAGAACAGCCGCAACTATACCCAGTGTGACAGCTTGCTGATCGGCGACAAATGCGGGGCGCACACAGTGCCTTACATTGAGGTCAAGAATAACTCATCGCGCGTTGAGCATGAGGCGACCACATCCAAAGTGGACGACGATCAGCTGTTTTACTGCCGACAGCGCGGCATGGACGAGGAAGAGGCCGTGGCGCTTGTCGTCAACGGGTTCTGCAAGGACGTGTTGCAGGCGCTGCCGATGGAGTTTGCCATGGAAGCACAACAGCTTGTTGCGATCAGCCTTGAGGGTTCGGTCGGCTAAAGCCGCATCATTTCGAAATTCACAAAATATCGGGGCCGCGCGGTCCCTTGCGCTACGCAAAAGGGTAAAAAATGCTTGAAATCAAGAACCTGCACGTGAAGCTTGAGGAAGAAGAAAAGCAAATCCTCAAAGGTGTCGATCTGACGGTCGAGGACGGTAAGGTGCACGCGATCATGGGGCCGAATGGCTCGGGCAAGTCGACGCTCAGCTATGTGCTTTCGGGGCGCGACGGGTATGAAGTGACCGATGGGTCGGCGACTCTGGACGGCGAAGATCTGCTGGAGATGGAACCGGAAGAGCGCGCCGCCGCTGGTGTCTTTCTGGCGTTCCAATACCCGGTCGAAATTCCGGGCGTGGGCAACATGACCTTCCTGCGCACCGCCGTGAATGCCCAGCGCAAGGCGCGCGGCGAGGATGAGCTGTCGGCGGCTGACTTCCTGAAAGAAGTCCGCGCCAAGGCCAAGTCGCTGAAGATCGACGCAGACATGCTGAAACGCCCTGTCAATGTTGGCTTCTCGGGCGGTGAGAAAAAGCGCAACGAGATCCTGCAAATGGCGATGCTCGAACCCAAGATGTGCATCTTGGACGAAACCGACTCGGGTCTGGATGTGGACGCGATGAAGCTGGTGGCCGAGGGTGTGAACGCGTTGCGCGACGAGGGACGTGGGTTCCTGGTGATCACGCACTATCAGCGTTTGTTGGATCACATCAAACCGGACGTTGTGCACATCATGGCGGACGGCAAGATCGTCAAAACCGGTGGCCCCGATCTGGCGCTGGAGGTTGAAAACAACGGTTACGCAGACATTCTGGCCGAGGTGAACTGATGGCATTGCCCGAAGTGAAACAAACCGCAACCGAGGCGCGGCTGGCCAATCTGGTCATGCCCGACGCCGGTTGCACTCGAGCCGCGCGCGAAGACGCGCTGGCCCGTGTGCTGGAAATGGGTCTGCCCGGTCGCCGGGATGAGTATTGGAAATACACCCGCCCGGATACGCTGGTAGCGCCCGAGGCCCCTCGGGCCGCGCTGTTCGACCCGGATGAGGCCATGCTGTTCGCCGATCTGGACCGTTTGAAGATCGTTTTCGTTGATGGTGTTTTCAGCCCCGAACAGTCTGATGATTTGACGCTGGAAGGTGTCACTATCGATCGGATCGAGGATATCTGTTTCAAGGATATTCATTGGGCGAAAGAGCTGTACGGCGTGCTTGAAGCGCGTGGTCAATCGCCTGTGCAACGTCCTCTTGCGGCGCTGAACACGGCCTTCGCGGCGGATGGGATAGCGATCCATGTCTCGGGCAAACCGTCCAAGCCGATCAGCTTCATCTATCGCCATGCCTCTGAAACCTCGGACGCGATGCTGCACCATATCATCCGTGTCGAAAGCGGGGCCGAGGTGACGATCCTTGAAAACGGCCCGGCGGCTTCGCGTTTCAACAAATGCATGGAGATCGACATTGCCGATGGTGGGGTGTTGCATCACGTGCGGGCGCAAGGCCGCGATCACGAGCGTCGTGCCGCGACCCACATGTTCACGCGTCTGGGGCAGGAATCGGTCTACAAATCCTTCACCCTGACCGTGAATGGCGTGCTGACGCGCAACGAACAGGTGGTCGAGCTGACCGGAGACGATGCGGTAGCCCATGTTGCCGGTGCGTGCGTTGGTGACGGCGATTTCCATCACGACGATACCGTCTTCATCACTCATGACGCTGTGAATTGTGAAAGCCGTCAGGTGTTCAAGAAAGTGCTGCGCAACGGCGCGACAGGTGTGTTCCAGGGCAAGATCCTTGTGAAGGAGGGCGCTCAGAAGACCGATGGTTATCAGATCAGCCAGTCTCTGCTGTTGGATGATGACAGTCAGTTCCTCGCCAAGCCCGAGCTTGAGATCTATGCGGATGACGTGGCGTGTTCGCACGGCTCGACCTCAGGTGCGATTGATGAAACGGCGCTGTTCTATCTGCGCTCGCGCGGGGTTCCGACCAAGGAGGCAACCAATATGCTGACGCTGGCGTTTCTGGCCGAGGCCGTGGACGAGATCGAGGACGATGCCCTGTCGCAGGCCATTGTCGATCGCCTTGAAGGCTGGATGTCGCGGCACAGCTAATGCCGGTAACGTCGGATATAGTGGCCACGTATCGGGGGCCGGGGCGCGTTGTGCGCCGGCTTCTTGAACTGGGACAGCGCGAAGATCGGGCTTTGGTCTTTGTGATGGCGTTTTGTGTGGTCGCGTTCATCGCGCAACTACCCAGTTTGTCCCGCCGCGCGCATCTTGAAGGTCTTGAGTTGAACATGCTTATGGGCGGTGCGCTATTGGGCACTGTTATCATCCTGCCGCTGTTTTTCTACGCATTGGCCTTTGTGTCTTACGGCGCGGCACGGCTGCTCGGAGGCAAAGGATCAGCCTATGGCGCCCGTGTGGCGCTGTTCTGGGCGCTTTTGTCGTCGACACCTTTGGTGTTGCTGAATGGCCTTGTGGCAGGCTTTATCGGGCCGGGTCCGGCATTGACGGGTGTTGGATTGATTTGGTTTGTGGTCTTTCTGTGGTTCTGGCTCTCGGGCCTCAGACAGGCGCAGAGGGTGTCGCAATGACAGTTCAGTCCGTACTAAACCTAGCTGTTCTAACAGTGACCAAACCTTCTGATGCCGCGCGGCGATTATTGGCTTTGCAGCCAGGGCGCGAGGTTCTTTGGCTGGCATTTTTCCTGGCTATTGTGATGAACAGCTTGGGCCAGGTTGGTATCCAGCAGCTTGTCCCGGTGCCGCCAGGTGAAATCGCCTTACCACCCGAGCCTATTGTCCTGGGTTTGCTGAGGTCGGCCGGGGCAATGATGTTCAGTATCGTTGCGTTTCTTGTGATCGGACGCTTTCTTGGTGGGGTGGCCACGTTCAACGACTTCATGATCCTGATGGTCTGGTTGCAGTTCCTTCAGGTTGCAGCGCTGGTCTTAACGCTGGTGGTTTCGTTGGTGTTGCCCTTCTTGCTGGTGATGTTTGTGGTGGCGACTTTGATAATCAGCCTTTACGTCACACTCCATTTCATCAATGAAGCGCATAAGTTCGGTTCGATCTTAAAATCCTTTGGGGTCATCGTGTTGTCTGCACTGGTTGCAGTCCCATTTGTCCTCATGTTGGTGCCCAGCGGCCCTGTCTAGGGAAGAAAATACCATGTATGACGTACATAAAATCCGTGCGGACTTTCCGATCCTGTCCCGAGAGGTGAACGGAAAGCCACTGACATATCTGGATAACGGAGCATCGGCGCAAAAGCCGCAGGTTGTGATTGATGCAGTCACACGCGCCTATGCCGAGGAGTACTCCAACGTACACCGTGGACTGCACTATCTGTCCAATCTGGCGACCGAGAAATACGAATCCGTGCGCGGCACCATTGCGCGCTTTCTGGGCGCGGCGGATGAGGATGAGATCGTTCTGAACTCGGGTACGACCGAAGGCATCAATCTGATCGCCTATGGCTGGGCGATGCCGCGCCTGGAGGCCGGGGATGAGATCGTGCTTTCCGTGATGGAACACCACGCCAACATCGTCCCTTGGCATTTTCTTCGGGAACGGCAGGGCGTTGTCCTGAAATGGGTTGATGTGGATTCTGAAGGAGGGCTGGACCCTCAGGCGGTCATCGATGCCATTGGCCCCAAGACCAAACTGGTCGCCGTCACTCAGTGTTCGAATGTTTTGGGCACTGTGGTTGATGTAAAGGCGATCACCCAAGGCGCGCATGCCAAGGGTGTCCCGGTTCTGGTCGATGGCAGCCAGGGTTCAGTACATATGCCGGTCAATGTTCAGGACATCGGTTGTGACTTTTACGCGATCACTGGGCACAAGCTCTATGGCCCATCCGGGTCTGGTGCGATCTACATAAAGTCCGAACGTATGGCTGAGATGCGTCCCTTTATCGGGGGCGGCGACATGATCAAAGAGGTCAGCAAGGATCAGGTGATCTATAATGATCCACCGATGAAGTTCGAGGCCGGAACGCCGGGTATTGTGCAAACTATCGGGTTGGGCGTGGCGCTGGACTACATGATGGATTTGGGGATGGAGAACATCGCCTCCCATGAAGCGGGTATTCGTGATTACGCGATGGAGCGGCTGACGGGGCTCAACTGGTTGCAGGTTCAGGGCACCCGTGCTGACAAGGCCGCCATTTTCAGCTTTACGCTGGACGGGGCGGGGCACGCGCATGATGTTTCCACCATTCTGGACAAGAAAGGCGTCGCGGTGCGCGCTGGTCATCATTGCGCCGGTCCGTTGATGGATTTCTACGGAGTCACTGCCACCTGCCGGGCGAGCTTTGGCCTCTATAACACAAAAGAAGAGGTCGACACACTGATCGACGCGCTGGAATTGGCGCATGATCTGTTTGCGTGAAACCTGACTTATCCGGGCAGATTTGCAGTTGCACCCGGATCGGAACAAGGTTAGCTAACAGCCAAGGCACCTGTAGCTCAGCTGGATAGAGCGCTGCCCTCCGAAGGCAGAGGCCAGAGGTTCGAATCCTCTCAGGTGCGCCATAATTCCGATAAAACCGCGTTGAAAAGATTGGGTGTTTCCATTTTGGGAATTCCCGTTGAATTTGATTTTTCGGAAAACTTGCGGGCTTTCGGGAAAAGCTCTTGTTCGGTCTCTATCAAGGGATCAACGGAACTTTGAGGTTCGACTGTCGATGTTGAGCGAGAAACACCAGCCACATGTGGCGACTATTTGAAAAGGGCCCGCATGAGCGGGCCCTTTGTTGGTTTACATCTACCGGTGTTTCACTCTTCGTAGACGATCTTCCATGCTCCGTTCTCCACAACGCTCACATAGACCGAGTCTGCGCCCTGGTGATCATCGGGGCCGTAGGTGATATGGTTGCCAACCAGCTCGTCCTGATAGTCCAGAGATTCCATTGCGGCGATAAAGCTCTCATGAGTCAGGTCGGGACCGGCGGCCTCAAGCGCCTTGACCATCATTTCGGCGGCCGAATAGCCCAGCATGGAAAAGCCAACCGGGTCTTCGCCGGTCGCAGCTTTGTATTCTTCGATGAAGGCGGCCGGGGCAGGCTCATCAGCGCGCGCCCATAGATCTTGCCAGGACGCGGCCGCATAGAACCCGTCTGTAACACCGCCGGGTACCTGCGCCACAACGGTCAGAAAGCTGGCGGACGTTCCGAGGAACTTCATATCGGCCAAGCCCATCTTCTTGGCCGTTCCAACCACGGTGATCGCCTGCCGTACGCCCAGCGCCATGGTGACGATATTGCATTCTTCTTCCTTGAGTTTGCTCAAAGATCCAACGAAGTCCGTTTCATCCGGCTTATGTGTGGTTTCCGCCGCAAAGGCGATCCCGGCCTCTTCGGCACCGGCTTTGCTGCCTTCCAGAATTTCCTCACCGAAATCGGTTGGCAAATACATGGTGCAGACCTTTTGACCTCCGAATTGCTCGGCCAGGTATTTCACGCCCACGCGGCTTTGGTCGAAATAGGTCGAGAAGGACGTGAATTTGTTGTCCATTGGTTCCTGCAGCATCTGCCGCGCTGCGGTCAAGGGTGCAACATTGGGAATGCCTTTAGGGTCTAACAGCTTGAACCCAGCAACGTTCATGGGTGTGCCCAGCGATTGCAGCATCGCAAACACTTTGTCGCGGTTCAGCAGCTTGTTGTAGCCCTGCATCGCACGCGGCATCTGGTACCCGTTATCCTCGACCACGAAACGGATTTTGCGACCATGCACGCCGCCTTCGGCATTTACGCGGTCAAACACCACATTCGCGCCCTTGGTTGCGGGAACACCCACAGCGGCGAAAATACCGCTCAGGTCGTTGACCGACCCGATGACGATTTCATCGTCGCTCACACCTTGCGTCTCGGCATTTGCGATTGTTGCCGCAGCCGTCAAAGCGGTGGCGGCCGCCAGTCGTTTGATCACGTTCCTCATGTTTTTCCTCCCTTTGGGTAGACCCTTATCTATTTGTACATGTCTTCAATCAGATGTGCGTGTTTCTTCTCAACAAAGCTGCGTTTGAGCTTCATCGTGGCGGTCAGTTCTTCGTCATCAGCGGTCAGCAGCACGTTGATCAGGCGGAAGTCCTTGATCTGCTCTACCCGCGCGAATTCCTTGTTAACGGCGTCGACCTCGGCCTTGATCTGATCCAGCACCTCGGGCGCGGCGCAGAGTGAGGCAAAGTTCGAAAACGGCACCTTGCGATCCTGCGCGAATTTCTCGACATTTTCTTGATCGATCATGATCAGCGCCGTCAGATATTTGCGCGCATCTCCGATGATCACCGCGTCCGAGATATAGTGGCTGAACTTCAGGCGGCTTTCAATTTCGGCCGGGGTGATATTCTTGCCGCCTGCCGTGATGATGATGTCCTTGAGGCGGCCGGTTATGGTCACAAACCCGTCGGCGTCGATCTTGCCCATATCGCCGGTGCGCAGCCAGCCATCGGCGGTGAATGTTTCAGCGGTTTTGGCATTGTTGCGCCAATAGCCCTGAAAGATGTTCAGACCCTTAATCTGGATTTCACCGTCATCCGAGATGCGCACGTCATTGCCCGGCACCGCACGGCCGATGGTGCCGACCTTGTTATCTTCGGTGGTGTTCAGCGTCGCCAGGCCCGAGGTTTCGGTCATCCCGAACCCTTCGACCAGTGGCACACCAATGGCCCAGTACCATTTCAGCAAATCGGCCGAGATGGGCGCGGCCCCGCTGCCCCCGCGCCGCAGCCTGTCCATCCCCAGCATCCGCCGCAGATTGCGCAAGACCAGCCGATCCCACAGCCAGAACTGGGCGGCTACACCAGCGGGCACCGGTTTGCCGGCCAGCAGGTATTCGGCCCGTGCAAACCCTGCTTTCAGTGCCATGCCAAAGGCGGCGCGGCCTGTGGGGGTGGCCTCTTGCGTCAGGATTTTGACCTGCGAATAGATCTTTTCCCAAACGCGTGGCACGGCGGTGAATGTGCTGGGCGATACCTCTTGCAGGTTGGCAAAGACGGTTTCGGGGCTTTCGGCGAAATTCACCACGCATTTCGCGGCCAGCGGGAAATACACCGACACGTCGCGTTCAAGGATGTGGCACAGCGGCAGGAAACACAGCTGCTCATCGGTTTCGAATGTGGGCAGGGAGTGCGCTCCGGCCTCGATCGCGGCCAGAATGTTCTCATGGCTCAGCATCGCGCCTTTGGGCGCCCCGGTGGTGCCCGAGGTGTAAACCAGCAAGGCCGTATCCTGCGGCGAGGCCAGCGCGATCTCGGCGTCGAACCGGGTGGGGTCTTCGGCCTCGGCCTGCCGCCCGATCTCGTAGAGGTCGGCAACCATCATGCAGCGGTCGTGGTTCAGATCGTGCAGGCCCTCATCCTCAAGGATGATGACGTTCAGCAGGCTGGGAAGCTCGGCCTCAACCTCGAAAAACTTGTCCAGCTGCTCCTCGTTCTCGACGATCAGGAACCGGCTGTCGCTGTCATTCACGAGGTATTTCAACTGCTTGGCGGAATCCGTGGTATAGACGCCCGAGGCAATCCCACCAACGCATTGAATGCCCATATCGAACCACGCCCATTCCTTGCGGTCCTCGGACAGGATCGAGACAACCTCGCCGCGTTGCAGACCTAGTTTGCGCAGGGCCAGTCCGATCCACTTGGCATGTTGCCAGTAGTCGGCCCAGGAATAAGACTTCCAGATGCCGAAATCTTTCTCGCGATGCGCGGTACGGTCGCCCAGATCGGCGCAGCGTTTCTGGAACAGGTGACACAGTGTCGTGCATTCATCCACCAGCACCGGTCGTTGTCCGGGGGTGGCGTTGAACTGGATGCCGTTGATCTTGGTCTGAGGGGGCAGGGTGCTGATATTCATGCCGGTCACCTCCACGTCTTTTTGCGCTTCCAGCGGCGGTTTTCTCGCGCGCCTTCTTCCTGCACGCCCAGATAGAAGTTCTGGATGTCCTCGGATTGCATCAACACATCCGCCGCGCCGTCCATAACGATGCGCCCGACCTCCATCACATAGCCATGATGGGCCAGTTCCAGAGCTGCATTGGCGTTCTGTTCGACCAGCATCATGGTCATGTTCTGTTCGTCATTGAGGCGTTTGAGGATGCCGAAAATCTCCTG
The DNA here is from genome assembly GCF_056534465.1 of Ruegeria sp. D3. Taxonomy (NCBI): domain Bacteria; kingdom Pseudomonadati; phylum Pseudomonadota; class Alphaproteobacteria; order Rhodobacterales; family Roseobacteraceae; genus Ruegeria; species Ruegeria sp. D3. Next base: position 173,496 of record NZ_JBQFPK010000007.1, on the reverse strand, counting down.
CACCAGCAGCGGCGACAGACCCAGCGAAGGTTCGTCCAACAGCATGATCTTGGGGTTCGCCATCAGCCCGCGCCCAATGGCCAGCATCTGCTGCTGCCCGCCCGAGAGGGTTCCAGCCTCTTGATTGCGGCGCTCTTTCAGGATCGGGAAGTACGAGAACACGAGCTCGCGGTCATGGTCGATCTGCCCCTTGTCCTTTGCCGTATAGGCCCCAAGGCTGAGGTTTTCGTCCACGGTCATCAGGGGGAACACCTCACGCCCTTCGGGGACATGGACGATGCCTTTTTGCACGACCTTATGCGGCTCGGACCCTTGGATTTCGTCGCCATCGAAGGTGATCTTGCCCTTTTCGGGGTCCATCACGCCGGACACGGTCTTCATCAGCGTCGTCTTGCCCGCGCCGTTCGCACCCAGGATCGACACGATCTGCCCCGGATGCACGTCCAGCGACACGCCGCGAATGGCCATGATGGGGCCATAGAAGCTTTCGACATTGCGGATGGTCAGGATCGGCGCGCTCATGAGGCTTTCCCCAGATAGGCTTCGACTACCGCCGGGTGGGACTGCACCTGAGCCGGAGTCCCCAGAGCTAACATCGCACCATCGGCCATCGCCAACACCCGGTCGGACACGCCGGAGACCAGCCCCATGTCATGTTCCACCATCAGCACCGTGATCCCCATCTGCCGCCGGATATCGTCAATCCACCAGCGCATGTCCGTCGTCTCCTCGACCGACAAGCCCGATGCCGGTTCGTCCAGCAAAAGCAACTTGGGATCGGTGGCCAGCGCGCGGGCGACCTCGACCACTTTGCGGACGCCATAGGGCAGGCCCGAGATCATCTTGTCGCGATAGGCCTGCAGGTCGAGGAAATCGATGATCTCTTCGACCTTTTCACGGTTTTCCAGCTCTTGCCGCCGGGCCGAGGGCAGGAACAGAACCTCGGACACCAAGTTGGTCTTGCGATGGCGATGCCGTCCGACCAGCAGGTTCTGCAGTACGGTGGCATGTTCGAACAGTTCGATATTCTGGAACGTCCGTGCCACTCCATAAGTCGCCACGCCCGAGGGTTTGACCTGCAGCAGATCATGCCCGTCAAATCGGATCGACCCTTCAAACGGGTCGTAGAACCGTGAGATCAGGTTGAACACCGTTGATTTGCCCGCACCATTGGGGCCGACGATGGCAAAGACCTCGCCCTCTTCGACCGAAAAGGACAGGTCATTCACCGCCGTCAGGCCGCCGAATTTCAGGGTTACATTCTCGAACGCCAGCAGGCTCATCTCAGGCGCTCCGTCTTGAGGTAGGATTTCTGACGTTTGAACATGTCCTTGCGGTAGAACGGGAACAGCTCGAACCAGGTTCGGATTTTGAGCCAGCGGCCATACATGCCCATGGGCTCAAACAGGATGAAACCGATCAGGATCATGCCGAAAATGCCGAATTCCAGCCCCGGAATGGCGACGGTACTGCCGCCGAACAGGGCACCCACATATTCCTTTGAGATCGACAGGAATTGCGGCAGGAACCCGATTACGATGGCGCCCAGAAACGCGCCGTGAATCGAGCCCAGCCCGCCGATCACGATCATCATCAGCAGCTGGATCGAGATCAGGACGCTGAACGTTTCGTTGTTGAACGCACCCGCATACATGCCCATCAGAACGCCCGCCCAACCGGTGACGGCGCAGGACAGCGCGAATGAAATCATCTTGGTGCGCGCGATATCCACGCCCATCGCCTGCGCTGAAACTTCTGAATCGCGCACCGCGATAAAGCTGCGCCCCAAGGGCGCGCGCAGCAGGTTTATATAGCCCAGCGTCACCAGAAATGCGACCGCCAGCACCAGCCAGAAAAACGGGGCGGGGGTGCCCCAGCGGTCGATCGTCAGGCCAAATATATCGACGCCGCCTATGAACTTGCCACCAACGCCGCCGGTGATCGGCTCGGCCAGGACGATGACATCATCCATCAGGATCGACAGCGCCATGGTGAAAATCGCCAGATAGATGCCGTGCAGTCGCAGAGCAGGGATGGCCACCGTCACACCTGCGATGCCGGTCAGGATACCGGCCAGCGGAAAGGCGATCAGGAAGGGCACGCCCGCCTCAAGCAGGATGACATTGGCATAGCAGCCAAAGGCCAGAAACGCCGCGTGGCCTAGGCTGACTTGCCCTGTGTGGCCTGTCAGAACCATCAGCCCCAGACCGGCGATGGCCCAGATCAGGACATTTGTCAGCTCACCCAAATAGAAATCGTCCAGCAACCATGGGGCTGCGGCCACTACGACCAGAAGGATCAAGTAGAGGGTCAATTGATAGCCGTCTTTCCACGGCCGGATATCCTGCATGTAGTCGGTTTTGAATACAATCCGCATCTGCCTAAACCTTCTTGACCCGAACCTGACTAAACAGCCCGTTGGGGCGGAAGATCAGCACCGCCAGCAACAGCGCATAGGGTGCGATCTGGCTGTATCCGGCGGCGATATAGCGGCTGGCAAAGGGCTCGATAACGCCGACGATCAACCCTCCGGCCAGTGCGCCGGGCAGGCTGCCGAACCCGCCGATCACGGCGGCGGCAAACGCCTTGATCCCCAACAAGCCCGTGGTCGGATCGACCGAACCCTTGGCGGCAAACAGGATACCCGCAATCCCAGCAACCACGCCCGCCAGCCCCCAGATAAAGCCCTGCACACGCTTGACGGGAACGCCCATGTAGTAGGCGGCCAGCTGGTTCTGCGAGGCGCCCTGCATTGCCAGTCCCAGCTTGGTCCGGCTGAAAAACACATACAGTCCCCACGTCAGCAGGATGGTGACGATGATGACGGCCACATCCTCCATCCCCAACACCAGCCCGCCGAACCGCACCTCTTTCCCGGCCAGCGGGTTCTGCAACGTCTGCGGCTCGTGCCCCCAGATCAGCCCGGCGACAAATCGGATCACGAAGCCAAGGGCGATTGTCAGGATCACCACTGCCGTTTGGCTTTCGCCGAACAGCCGCCGAATGATCAGCCGATCCACCAGATACCCCAACGCCCCCATGATCCCCAATGAGATCGGCAGCGCGAGCCAGAAGGGCAGCCCCATATATTCGGTATTGGTCAGCCCGATGGTGACAAAGGCCCCCAGCATCATGAAATCGCCTTGCGCGAAATTCACCGCTTCGGTCGCCTTGTAGATCAGAACAAAACCGAGCGCGATTAGGCCGTAGACACAACCATTCGCCAGCCCGCTGATCAGCAGCTGTGCGTTATCCAAATTCACCTCCCAATGCCGGTTTGTCCGGCTTTTTGGTGCCTCTGACCATCCTCCTTGGTCCGAAGCGTTATTCTACTATGGCGTGATGATCACCTTTCCGTCACCCTTTTTTAGAGCATTAGCCAGATTTTTAATCACATCCTTCAACGCAACCCTCTGGGAAACGTCGGTTTTCCAGCGCCCATCGGCGAACCGCGCCTGTACCTCGGCTACCACGCGCATCTGATCGGCGGGTGGTGTGGTGGTCATCCACTGCGTCAGCCAGAACCCCTCGATCCGCTTGCCCATAAAGATCAGTTGACCCATCTGTGTCAGCTTGGGCAGATCCGAGCTGAGCTTGCCGTAACACACCCAGCGCGCGCCGTTGGGCATGGCGCAAAAGACCTGTTCTGATATCTGATCGGCCACGGCATCCAGAAATACACGAGGCTTCAGGGCGTGGCTAAGCGCGACCAGTTTCGTTCGCATCTCGGGGTCGGACGTGACCAGAACCTCATGTGCGCCCAGGTCTTTCAAGAGTGCAATCGCATTGTCGAGGCGGACAAGCGCGATGGGCTTCAACCCCAGGTCTCGGCCCAGACTGCACATCAGTTTGCCCAACTGGCTGGTCGCGGCGGAAACGATAAAGGCATCTCCTGCATTTCGCGCGATATCTACCATCGCCATAGCGGTCATTGGGTTCACGATCTGCGCCGAGCCGTCCTCGTCCGAGATGTCGGGGCGCAGTGGTATACACATCATCGCTGGTGTCGTGATGTACTCGGCCCATGCCCCCGCCTGCGCGGCCACAAAAGCCACGCGCTGTCCTTGCAGGGCTTCAGCCCCTGCTCCGGTTGCAACTACGTCGCCGCAGCCCTCGAACCCGGCGGCTGTGCCTTGAACGCGGGGCTGGCCGTATTCACCCTTGATGAAGTGAATATCCGACGGATTAACAGAAGCCGCGCGCAATTTGATAAGAACCTCTCCGGGGCCTGGCACAGGAACTTGCATCTCGGCTGTTGCCAGCCAGTCAGCGGCGTCATCAATGGTCGGACCGGTAGCCGTTTCGGAATAGCCATCATGGGTTTGAACAACCGCGTACATGGTCGAGGGAAGGGTGGTCATGATCTATCCAGTACTTGTATAGGGCCGCCCCTTGTACTCGGCAGATTGCATCGAAAAGGGACGGCACCAAGTTTGAATAGCCAAGCAAACGTTTATCGAAACGTCAACTTTGCTGCTTGGTGACGTTACAGGAGGTCTGCCTGAAACTCTGATTTGCAGGCAAACTCTGCGCCTTCGCCGGTCGTGATCACTGTTGGGTAAGAAGTGCCCTCAGTTCCTCGAGCTTTGCGGCAAACACTTCGGGAGAAGCCTTGATTTCATCCAGAATGGCTATCGCGCGAGTTTTCAGGTCATTGGTCAGTGCGCTGTCCTTCACTGATGCAACCATTTTGTCATAGTCAAAGTTCTGAACGGCCAACGTGCCGTCCTCGATCCAGCTGTTCAAAAGATCCTGACCTTGACTGGCCAAGGCGGCGACATCTTCGGACGCCTGATTTGCCAAGTCGGTCGCGGATTGCTCGACCTGGTCGGACGCGTTTGCAGCCTGTTCTGCAACGGATTCAACAGCGTCGCTGACCGCATCACCTGCGTCCTGAGCCGCGGATTGCAACTGTTCGGCCGGCGTAGGCTCGGGTTGTGTGAGATAATAGTAAATACCGGCGCCAATACCAGCGACGAGAACGCCGAGAACAAGAGTACGTGACATAGTAGTCTCCTGATTTATGAATAAGAATGAGATGTGAAAACGCTAAGAGGAATTTAAGGGGAAAACCTTAAGCACCGCAGCAATTTAGAAAAATGAGCCATGCTACGCCCATTGCTTGTCAGCGCGTGGCAAGAAAGTGCCGCAAATTTGCCTCGAGTCCAAGCCATTGTACGAAGCATGGCGGACAGATGGCGACTCGAACCGTGTTGGGACTTGCACACATGACGGTTTTCGAGACCCTTTTCGAAATCAAATCAGACGTTCTCGCATCAAAAAAACGGTTTTAGTGGCCATAAAATAGGCAGGTTGGGCTCAGGAAACTGCGTCACGCTATTTTCTAAAGTCCGTAGTGGCGAAGGTTTAACGCTCTGGAAACCAAATTGCTTGAAACTTTTATTGACAATATCTTTCCGTAAAATAATTTTAGTAACTAAAATAAAATATGGGTGGTTTGAAAATGTATCTCGGTCTGGACTTGGGAACATCCGGTCTTAGGGGAATTCTTGTCAACGACGCGGGTATCGTTGAAGGTAGTGCCGAGTCTAGAATTCTCACGTCTTGCCCAAAGCCTGGTTGGTCCGAACAGTCGCCTTCGGACTGGATAGAGGCTTGCAAAGAAGTTGTCCTTCAGCTTCGTGAAGCACACGGAACGTCGTTTTCCGCGCTGCGTGGCATTGGTTTAAGCGGACACATGCATGGTGCGACCCTTCTGGATGCCAATGGCAACGTGTTGCGGCCGTGCATTCTTTGGAACGACACAAGGGCTTCGAGAGAAGCAGAGATTCTTGATCAATCACCCGGTATGCGTGACAGTTCAGGCAATATCGTTTTTCCGGGTTTTACGGCGCCCAAGTTGGAATGGATTCGTGCAAATGAACCTGACCTGTTCGTCAAAATTGCCAAAGTTCTGCTACCGAAAGACTACTTGCGGCTCTGGCTGACAGGAGATTACGTCAGTGACATGTCTGACAGTGCGGGGACTTCATGGCTGGACGTAGGTGCACGGCGATGGTCGGAAACTGCCCTGGAACAAAGCCACATGAAAATCGAACAAATGCCCCGATTGGTCGAAGGCAGTGATCCGGGCGGAGAGTTGCGGTCCGAGTTGCGGCAAGAATGGGGGGTGTCTGGACAAGTCGTGATTGCTGGCGGAGCAGGGGACAATGCCGCTGCTGCCTGTGGGATAGGCAGTATCAGCGACGGAACTGGCTTTTTGTCTCTCGGAACCTCGGGTGTGCTGCTGGTGTCCAGGGACAAGTATGCTCCAGCGCCAGAAACAGCTGTACACTGTTTTTGCCATTCTGTCCCTGACAGGTGGATTCAGATGGGTGTTATCCTGTCTGCGACAAATAGTTTGAACTGGCTCTCTCGCAACCTTGGCCAGTCCGTTGGTGACTTGGTCGCTGCGCTGCCTGCTGATCTGGATGGCCCATCAGAGATCACGTTTCTGCCTTATCTTTCAGGTGAGCGGACGCCGCACAATGACAGTACAATCCGTGGTGCGTTTCTGGGTGTGGATATTTCCTCGGAGGCCACCGATTTGACGAGGGCAGTCATTGAAGGCGTTGCCTTTGCAATGCGGGACTGTCTGGAGGCCCTCAAGAGTACCGGAACAAAACCAACGAGCCTTTTGGCCGTTGGCGGCGGTGCGCGATCTCATTATTGGTTGAAAAGTCTGGCTACTGCGCTCAATACGCCCCTGGCCTTGCCGCAGGGCAGTGAGTTCGGAGCCGCCATCGGCGCCGCCCGTCTGGCAATGTGCTCGGTCACTGGCGCACCCCCGGGCACTATAATAACGTCTCCCAAAATCGACAGGGTCATCGAACCTCGTCAGGACTTGGTCGATGCTTTCGAAACCGAGTACCAACGCTACCGGCAATATTATTCGGCTTTAGCACCTTTTGCCAAACGATGAACACAAGACGGGACATATCTCCGCAGATCGACAGGGTCGTTCTGAGTGATGGCGATATGCGAGTGTCGCTGCTCAGCTACGGAGCCATAACTCAAAGCTGGTGGTACAAGGGTTTACCAATGATCCTTGGATACGAGAACCCGCAGGACTATGTCGCCGACAAAAATTATCTGGGTGCAATCGTCGGGCGTGTCGCCAATCGGATCGGACAAGCGCATTTTGACTTGGGAAACGTTCGTTATGAGCTTGACGCGAACGACGGTCAAAATTCTTTGCATGGTGGGCGCGCAGGACTATCGCATCAGAATTGGGCTCTTGAGAGGATAACAGTAAACGAGGCCATATTGCGCCTCACTTCCCCAGAGGGTTCCGGCGGGTTTCCGGGAGAAATCAAATTTGAAGTGCGGGTAAGGCTGGACTACCCGCGTTTGACCTATTCGATTTCGGCGCAACCGGATCGGCCGACACCCATAAGTATAGCGCAGCACAACTACTACTGCCTGGGTGGAGCGGCGGGCATTTCCGAGCATTGTCTGCGGCTCACCTCAAGCCGCTATCTTCAAGTTGACAATCGGGGAATTCCCTCTGGCAAATTTGAGGATGCAAGTGAGGGTGAGATGCAATTCAGGGTGCCGAAAGCGATCAGTGCCGCTTTGACGGACTTGGACAACTATTTCGTTTTTGACTGCAAACGAGAAAATGGGTTTCCGGTCGCTGACCTTACTGCACCCAACGGTTTGAAGTTGTCTGTCTGGTCAGACCAGGCAGGGGCGCAGGTTTACTCTGGCGCTCACCTGACGAAACCCTTTCACAAAAGCGCCGGTGTGTGCATCGAGCCGTCAGGTTATCCCAATGCGCCTAACATCCCCGAATTCCCGTCGATCATTTACACGCCCGAAACCCCTTACGAGCAGACCTTGATTTTGGAAATTTCCGAGGGTGGCACATGAGGTTTGCTGCACCGATTATTGCTTTCGGCGTGGTGATTGCGTCCATCACGACAGCAACGTCTCAGAACCTCGGTCCGAACCCAAAATTTGTTGAATCTGATCTGGCTAGTGTCCAACTTGGACGGCTGCTTTTCTATGACCCGATCTTGTCCGGAAACAGGAACATCAGCTGCGCAACTTGTCACCACCCCAAACTTGGCACGTCCGATGGGCTCTCGCTTGGGATCGGAGAAGGGGGTTCGGGTTTGGGGGCAGGGCGCAAAATTGACACGGACAACCCGCCGGAACAACGTATTCCGCGCAATTCACCGGGGCTTTGGAACCTTGGTGCAACCGAATTCACAACCTTCTTTCATGACGGGCGCCTTGAAACTGATCCGACGCGCGAGAACGGTATCAGGACGCCGCTGGGCATGCATATGCGGTCAGGTTTCAATTCAGCTTTGGCAGCTCAGGCAATGTTTCCGGTGCTTTCGCCCGATGAGATGGCAGGCCACTATTCCGAGAATGATGTCAGTCAGGCTGTACGTCTAGGGATGCTTACTCAGGAAGGGGGGGCGTGGGATCTGATTGCAGCTCGCGTCGCGGCCATCCCAGAGTATGAACACCGTTTTTCCTTAACCGCTCCTGGGGACGCGATAACGTTCTCGGCTATTGCGAATGTAATTGCAGATTTCATTGCGTTCGAATGGCGCGCCGACAACAGCCCGTTTGACCTTGCGATGCGGGGGGAAGCAGCATTGCCCGAAGAGGCACAGCGCGGCATGCAGTTGTTTTACGGGAAAGCAGGGTGCAGTACCTGTCATTCGGGCTGGTTCCAAACAGACCATAAATTTCACTCGATTGCGCTGCCGCAGATCGGACCGGGAAAAGCAGCGCGATTTGAAAGCCATACCCGAGATGATGGACGCCTGCGCGTGACTGGTGACGCAGAGGACGCGTTTGCGTTTCGCACGCCCTCGTTGCGCAATGTAACGCTGACGGCCCCATATGGGCACAACGGCGCCTATGCACGGCTTGAAGATATCGTGCGCCATCATCTCAACCCAGAGGCTTCACTGCGGTCGTACACGTTGGAAATGGCGAAACTACCTTATTTTCCTGGTGTGCAGGATCAACGGTCATTGTCGAACCCAGAGAATCTGGATGCGATTGCCAGAAGCAGCGATCTGCCGAGGATAAGTTTGACGGATCAGGAGATTAGCGCACTTCTGAGCTTTTTGGGCAGCTTGGAAGATCCCGCAGAGCGCCTTGGAGTTCCGGATCATGTTCCAAGTGGACTGCCAGTCGATCAATGATCAGCGCTCAATGCGAATGATCTGGTTCGATTGATATTCCTTCCATGCTCCTTTTTCACCATCTGGCCAAATTACGCGAACTTTTATTGCTTCGGCATCCCCCAGCCCAAAATGATGCAGCCCTGCAATGCCGCTTGCATGCCCTCCACCGATTGTGATTTCTCGGGTTTCTATACCTGACGCGGTCTTGGCCTCGATAAAGCTACCGACCGCGAAGCGATTTGACTTGTTTTGAGAAATGTCCAGCATCACCCAATTCTCGGTGTTAGGCTGGTTTTGGTAGACCTCAAGTTCCGACCCTCGGTTAACCACCACCAGATCCAGCCAACCGTCATTATTGAGGTCAGCCAAAGCCGCACCGCGAGACTTGGCCATAGAGGCAATACCAGCCTCGACTGAAGCTTCTAGAAATTGACCATTTTCCTTTTGCAAAAGCAGGTTGTTGGGGTCATCGAAAGCCGCATCTGGCATCTGCTCGACATTTCCTTTGGCAACGAAGATATCGTCCAGACCGTCGTTGTTGACGTCCCCAAATTGTGCGTGCCATCCGGTCGATGGGCGGCCGTCGCCTCCCGTGTGCGGCCTGTGAGCGGTCGTGCCTTTGCCGAAGGTGGCGTCTCGCCAGGTCGGACCACCGGCTTTGGGATCGAAAATCTGCAACTTCTGATCGCCCATCGAAGTCAGGTAAACTTCGGGAAAGCCATCTCCTGTCAGATCCCGCGAAGCGATGCCCATCCCCCAGATCGAGTAAGGCAACCATCCGTCTTCTTTAGAATAAAGGCTTGGTGTTTCCTCCATCGCCCATAACTGCTCTTGGCCGCCGCGCACATAGTAATGGCGATCGTTACTGACGCGCAGATCCGCTTGCCCGGTGCGCGACCAGTCAGAAAACAGAATAGACAACGCGCAATAGCCTGGTTCAAGATGATCCGGTGGCTGGTAGCTGTCACCAGTTGGCCGGAATAGGACCGTGGGTCCGCAAGTTTCAAATGGGCCGTCGGGATTGCGACGCTCAACATAAGTTCCGAAGGCCAGTGTTGGCAGGGTCTGATTGGTTTCCCATGTGGCAGAGAATCCGGTTGTCCAATGATCCTCCGACTGGAAGCCCAGAGTGCTGAAGCGGCGGAACTTGCAATCAGGCTCACCCTTCAAAAGCAAATCGGGGCCCACGCGCAAAACGGCCAGATCCAGAATTCCATCACTGTCGACATCCAGCGGGTAAGCCCCAGTTACGCCGGTTATGGCAAGCGGCTCGGGGGTGTCGGCGCGAAACGATAATCCTTCGCGCGATGTGTTTCTAAACAGTTTGGATGCGTTGGTGCCGCCCGCGGCAAAGAGTTCGGGCAGCCCATCGCCGTCACAATCGAAAACGGCGACCCCGCCGCCCACAAAATGTTCCCAGCCGCCGTCATAGATATGCGTACCTATGTCAATCTTTTGGAACTGAGGAGCGCGACTTTCTGCACTGGCCGCAGATGCAAAAGCGAGCAGGATAAAAAGCTCAGGGCGCATTTGTTGCCAGCTCTTTTACCTTAAGGATCGAGACCTGCTCAATCCCGTACGCCGCAGCACCCTTAGCCCACATAAGATCGCCCCAGTGATGCGCTTTTATTTCCGGCAAGAGGGTGTCGACATTCACGACGCCACTGCGGATTCGGGCCATCACCTCGTCCGAATACAGGTGTTCCAAATCCATTTGAGCCCCGGACAGGATAATGCATTCAGGGTCAAACAGGTTGATCAGGTTGGATATCCCCAGACCAAACATCTGGCCCGCGCGGGTCAGAACGGACTTCGCCCTTTCGTCTCCGGATCGCGCGTTTTTGTGGATATCTGCAACCGTTTCCGTTCCAGTGCCTTGATCGGCAACGGTTGCTTCCCGGATCAATGCATAGTCGCCGACGTAGGCTTCAAGGCACCCTCGCTGGCCGCATTGGCAAAGCGCGCCGTCCAGTTGAACTTTGGTGTGGCCAAACTCTGCTCCGCAGCCTCTTTCCCCGCGATACAGCTTGCCGTCCAGCACAATTCCAAGCCCTACGCCGTGTTCTATCGTCACGACCAAAAAATTCTTAAGACCCTTGCCTAACCCGAAAAGTTGTTCCGCCTTTGCCACCAGGTTGGCATCGTTTTCTATAAAGGCAGGGCAAGGCAATTCTGTTTCCAGAAACTGGCTGAAGTCGACGTTTCTCTCGGTAAGGGATGAGGACCAGTGTACAAAGTTCCGTTCAGCGTCTACGAGACCGGCAATCCCGATTGACACTCCGGACAGGGAGTTCAGGGTCGCGTTGATCTGTGCACAGGCTAGATCTAAGGCCGTGCGAATGGTTGCTACGAATGCCCCTGGCGTCATCCGGACGTCATCCAGCGGATATTTGTATGACGTAACCTCGTTTCCTTCGAAATCTGCAAGGATGACCGAGATCATGTGGCGCGCGACTTTAAGGCCCGCAATAAGATAAGATCCGCCATCCAACTGAAGTAAAACTCTGGGTCGCCCCCTTTTGGCAGACTTGGATTGGTGTTCGGTTTCGATCTCTTTGATCAATCCTGCCGAAATGAGATCGGCTGTCGCTGCAGTAACTGTCGCCGGACTGGTTTGCAAAGCGCTGGCGATATCGATCCGTGAAATCGAGCCTTCTGTCCGGATATGTTCCAGCACCCGAAGTCGGGTGATGTTCCGCTGGTCCGCGGCATTTTGAGAAGCTTTGCTTTTCAGCATCTTGGTCTCGCGAATCTGGTTCTTAACTCAGTCTATTTGGATTCCGCCCGCCCTAACAGAGTAAATATTTTACCCGCTGAATTAAATATGGTATTCAATTTCGTGAGAGCCGCGAATCGAAACACGATGGCTCGGCAAATGGGAGGAAAACATGAAAAGAATTCTCAGCTTCTCTGCTGTGGCCACGCTGTTGGCTTCGACCGCATTCGCAGAGCCAGTGGTCGGTGTGAGTTGGTCGAACTTTCAGGAAGAACGCTGGAAGACGGACGAAGCGGCCATCAAGTCTGCGCTTGAAGCAGGCGGCGCCGATTATATTTCGGCAGACGCGCAATCGTCTTCCGCAAAGCAGTTGTCAGATATTGAAAGTCTGATTGCGCAAGGCGTGGACGCGCTTATCATTTTGGCGCAGGACGCGCAGGCAATCGGACCGGCTGTTCAAGCTGCGGCCGACGAAGGTATCCCGGTCATTGCCTATGACCGCCTGATTGAAGACGACCGTGCATTCTATCTGACCTTCGACAACGTGGAAGTCGGCAGAATGCAGGCCCGAGCTGTTTTTGAAGCCATGCCCAAGGGTAATTACGTGATGATCAAGGGCTCTCCTACTGATCCCAACGCTGATTTTCTAAGGGGTGGTCAGCAAGAAATCATCGGGGCTGCAGTTGACAGTGGCGACATCGTTATCGTTGGTGAAGCCTACACGGACGGCTGGTTGCCCGCGAACGCACAGCGAAATATGGAACAGATCCTGACCGCCAATGAAAACAATGTGGATGCTGTCGTGGCATCAAATGATGGTACTGCAGGTGGCGTTGTGGCAGCTTTGACTGCGCAGGGAATGGAAGGCATCCCGGTGTCCGGTCAGGACGGCGATCATGCAGCATTGAACCGTGTCGCGTTGGGAACTCAGACCGTTTCCGTTTGGAAGGATGCCCGCGAACTTGGTAAGGCAGCAGGTGAAATCGCAGTCGCGCTGAGTGGGGGAACAAGTCCCGCCGACGTGGAGGGCGCGGCCAGTTGGACGTCGCCTGGCGGTACCCAGATGAACTCGGTCTTCCTTGCACCTGTACCGATCACGAAGGACAACCTGTCTGTTGTTGTGGACGCCGGATGGATCCCATTGGAGGATTTGTGCCAAGGTGTCGAAAACGGACCTGCCCCTTGTAACTAAACTTCAAAGTCCCTGGCCCTGTCTGGGCCGGGGACCATTGCTGAATATGAAAGATCGGAAATGACCGAAACTTCGTCTCAGCCGATACCGGAAAAAGCAAAACCCAGCCTGTTCCAGCAGTTGGAACTGGATATGCGGCTTTTGGGAATGATCGGCGCGTTTGTCATCCTGTGCATAGGGTTCAACATCTTTACGGATGGACGGTTCCTTACGCCTCGGAACCTGTTCAATCTGTCCATTCAGACGGTTTCGGTGGCCATAATGGCCTGCGGGATGGTGTTCATCATTGTCACGCGACACATCGACTTGTCCGTTGGAGCGCTGCTTGCAACGACGTCAGCCGTGATGGCAATGACGCAAACCGAGCTTTTGCCGCAAGTACTAGGGATGGGTTTGAACAACCCTGCAACCTGGGCGATCACCATTGTCGTCGGGCTGTTTGTCGGCACGCTGATTGGTGCGTTTCATGGCTGGATGGTTGGGTATCTGACGATACCAGCCTTCATCGTTACTCTTGGTGGGTTTCTGGTTTGGCGAAACGTGGCGTGGTATTTGACCAGCGGCCAGACGATTGGCCCTCTGGATAGTACGTTCCTGATGTTTGGCGGGACGAACGGCACATTAGGCACGACGACAAGCTGGCTGTTCGGCTTGTTCGCCACCGCAATCGCGATCTGGGCTTTGTGGAGCAGTCGTCGTGCAAAGGCGGCACATGGTTTTCCTGTCAAACCCGTTTGGGCAGAGGCCACTCTGGCCGGGATAATCGCAATTGCCATCCTTGGGTACGTTTACATCGTAAACAGCTACGCCATTCCGGCGCGTCGGTTGCAACGTATGTTCGAAGCGCGCGGAGAGACAATGCCAGAGGGGCTGGTCGTCGGATACGGCATTCCGATTTCTGTCCTCATATTGATCATCGTAGCCGTAACCCTAACAATTGTGGCGCGGAAAACCCGGTTCGGACGCTACATCTTTGCCACTGGTGGAAACCCAGATGCGGCAGAGCTTTCCGGCATCAATACGCGGCTGCTGACCGTGAAGATTTTTGCACTGATGGGTTTCCTATGCGCCGTTTCTGCGGTGGTTGCTTCTGCGCGCCTCGCGAACCATTCAAACGACATTGGCACGCTGGATGAACTACGGGTTATTGCTGCCGCTGTAATTGGTGGGACCGCGTTGTCCGGTGGCATCGGGACGATCTACGGCGCCATCCTTGGTGCATTGATCATGCAAGCGCTCCAGTCTGGTATGGCCATGGTTGGCGTGGACGCGCCGTTTCAGAATATTGTGGTCGGCAGCGTTCTTGTGTTGGCCGTCTATATCGACATCGTCTATCGCAAACGATTGGGGGCCAAGTGATGCAAGATCAAGGCACGCAGAAAATACCCTCAAAATCTGGGCGCGGCTCCGGCGCAGCGCCATTGGTCGAAATGCGAGACATTTCGATCTCGTTCGGTGGAATCAAGGCTGTCGACCACGTGTCGGTCGATCTCTATCCGGGTGAAGTGGTCGGTCTGCTTGGGCACAACGGGGCTGGAAAATCGACGTTGATCAAGGTTCTGTCCGGCGCATATCAAATGGATCACGGCGAGATTCTGATCGATGGCAAGCCAGTCGAGATTGGCAACCCCCGTGACGCCCGCGCGAACAATATTGAGACCATCTACCAGACGCTTGCCCTGGCGGACAATCTGGACGCGACATCAAACCTTTTCCTGGGACGCGAGATGACGACGCCATTGGGGTTGGTCAACGATGCCGCCATGGAGGCCGAATGCCGAAAGATCATGGCGCAGCTCAATCCGAACTTTCAGAAGTTTAATGACCCTGTCTCTGCGCTGTCGGGTGGACAAAGACAGTCGGTCGCGATTGCCCGGGCTGTCTATTTCAACGCTCGTATTCTGATTATGGACGAGCCGACAGCGGCGCTGGGGCCGCATGAGACAAAGATGGTGGCCGACCTGATCCACCAGTTAAAGGCGCAAGGCATCGGCATCTTCCTGATTGATCACGACGTGCATGCTGTAATGGAGCTATGCGATCGCGCTTCGGTCATGAAGAACGGAAAATTGGTTGGGACTGTCGATATTGCAGACGTAACAGATGACGATTTGTTGTCGATGATCATTCTCGGCAAGCAGCCAGAACAAAAAGCAGAATAGGGGGCAGATATGCCAAGCGGATTTTTTGAAGGGATCGAAGAGATCCGGTTTGAAGGCGTAGACAGCGACAACCCCATGGCCTTCCGCCACTACAATCCCGACGAAGTTGTCATGGGAAAACGTCTGGAAGACCATCTGCGGTTCGCGGTTGCCTGGTGGCACTCCTTCGCATGGGAGGGCGGAGACCCCTTTGGCGGACCTACATTCGAACGCCCGTGGCATCCTCAGGACGACATGGGACGGGCCCGATTAAAGGCGGATATTGCTTTTGAACTGTTCGAGCTGCTGGGTCAGCCCTTTTTCTGCTGGCACGACGCTGACATTCGGCCCGAGCAGGGCAATTTTGCCGATAACTTGAAAACTCTGGAAGAAATCACCGATTACATCGGTGAAAAAATGCAAACGTCCAGCACCAAGCTCCTTTGGGGTACCGCCAACATGTTTAGCCACCGTCGGTGGATGTCAGGCGCAAGCACCAACCCCGATCCGGATGTTTTTGCTTTTGCGGCAGCAACGGTAAAGTCGTGCTTGGATACGACCCACAAGCTTGGTGGCGAAAACTATGTTCTGTGGGGCGGGCGTGAAGGCTATGAAACTCTGCTAAACACGGACCTGAATACTGAACTGGACCATATGGGCCGGTTCTTGAATATGGTCGTAGAGTACAAACACAAAATCGGCTTCAAGGGCACCATCCTTGTAGAGCCCAAACCTCAGGAGCCGTCCAAGCACCAATACGACTACGACGCCGCGACCTGTATTGGATTCCTCAGGAAATACGGTTTGGAAAGCGAAGTGAAGTTGAACCTTGAGCAGGGACACGCGATCCTCGCCGGGCATAGTTTCGAGCATGAAATAGCGGTTGCTGCTGCCGAGGGGATGCTGGGTTCGATTGATATGAACCGAAACGATTATCAGTCGGGGTGGGACACAGATCAATTTCCTAACAACACGCCAGAGGTTGCTTTGGCATATTACTACATTCTGAAAGCCGGAGGTTTTACAACTGGGGGCACCAACTTTGACGCTAAAGTACGTCGCCAGTCGCTTGATGCAAAAGATCTTGTTGCAGCACACATCGGCGGAATGGACATATGTGCAAGAGGCTTGAAAGCCGCGGCTGCTATGATCGAAGATGGCGGTCTGGAGGATGCGCTGTCTGAACGGTATTCCGGTTGGAACGCTCCGGAAGCGGCGTCTATGCTCAACAGTAGTCTTGAGGACATCTCTGCGCGAGTTTTACAGGACAATATCAACCCGGAACCGCGATCTGGGCGTCAGGAAATTCTGGAAAACTATGTGAACAGGTTTGTTTGACCGAGGAAAAATATCAGTTGAAGTATTGCCAAAAGAACTCGGAGTGAACTGAACAGATGCTTTCATGACTAAGTGGTTGCAATCAGATCACTTTGAGCCGGAAGGATCACGTTCTGTTATAGTGCGCTTAAGTGGATCAGCGCTAATGGCCTGCCTAACGCAGGATGGAGTTTTGAAATCTGCACTGGACGGCGCAGATGGCTAGTAGCCGCCAACCTAAACATTAGTTTATTTGTCAACGCAACAGGCTGCACAGGTTTTACGATTCGTTCTCGTCCAGACACAGTGACCTGCTGGCTTGATGCGTCGAAAAATACGCTTGCCTTGCACAGTAGGCGGCGGGACTAAGGTGCAATAGTTGCCTCGCGCCCATTCCGGCAGTCAAAAATTCAGGTTGGTAAGGGCAACGCCCTCGCTGTTCATGGCTGAGCCGACTGATCGCGCTCAGGTGCCACGGCCGATAGGCGGTAATTCCTCAGTCTCGACTGTGTTTTGGCATCTTTCTCAATTGATTTAGTCTGACATGTTCCTGCGGAATTTCGGCAAGGGTGCTTAACATAGAGCGCTGTTTCCTGTCTTGCCTCACACTTGTGTAAATCGCCCGGGTGCAAGCTGATGGCGACAATGAGTCTGTTGAAGTTACAAAAACCGCAAAACTCCAAAAGTTGTCTTGCGGACGCAGGGTATCTTTTGGTTGTCCGACTAAGTGTGAGAATAGAGCAAAATCGCCGTAGTAGGCTTCAAAAGGAAAACAGTTGGCTTTAACAAAGTTCAAAAAGCCTATCAGTATGGCGGCTTTGATCCAAACTATCGCAACACTGGAAATCTCATCACGCCCGGAAATGCGTTGTTTTCCGCTTTTTGCGTCGGGATAGTGGCGGAGAGACAGGGATTCGAACCCTGGGTGGGCTTGCACCCACAACGGTTTTCGAGACCGCCCCGTTCGACCACTCCGGCACCTCTCCGCGGGGGTCTGTGAGGGGTGGATTTAGTGAGGAACGGGCAGGGGTGCAAGCAGAAAATTCCCGAAATTCACTAAGAAGGGATTTTCCATTGCCTGACGGCGTAAAACACCTAGGCTCTGTGGCATGACATATATCTATCGCACCGCCTTTCTGCCCCTTTGTATGTTGGTCGCAACGCTATTCGCCCTTCCGGTTTCATCGCTCGCTGCCGAGCGGGACAGGATCGAGGCATTTCTGGAAACCACCGGCTTTGACGTCGCGTTGGAAAGTATCGCGCTGGCCTCGGCATCAGCACCGGAAATGCTGGGGATTGACCCGGACGGATTCGGGTCGGATTGGGCACGGTTGACCGAAGATGTGTTTGACGTCCAAGAGATGCATGAAACCGCCGTTTCAATTCTAGAGCAGACACTTAGTGATGACGCTCTAAATCATGCAGTCGAGTTTTATGCGTCCGATCTGGGTCAAAGACTGGTCGAGGCCGAAAACGCGTCGCATCTGATTGAAGATGAAGATGCCAAGCAGCTTGAGGGTCAGCAGATCGTGTCAGACCTGATCCGTGAGGGCTCGATGCGGGTGGAAGAGCTGAAGCGGATGAACGCAGCCGTTGATTCTAGTGGAACAGCCCTGCGTGCCATTCAAGAAATCCAACTGCGGTTCCTTCTGGCAGCAAGTGCTTCGGGAGTTATTGACCTGCAGATGGGAGCAGACGACCTAAGACTGTTGATGCGCCAGAACGAAGCCGGGATGCGTCAGTCGCTGAAATTGTCTGCTCTGGCGGGCGCGGCTTATACGTACCAGGATTTCTCGGATGCGGATATCATCGCGTACTCAGACGCGCTTGAGGAACCTCTGATGCAGGAGGTTTATGAACTTCTGAACGCCATTCAGTATGAAATCATGGCCATGAAATTCGAAGATCTTGCAGCACGTATGGCGGATCTGCATCCGGCTCAGGATATCTGATGCGAGTGGGTGTCCTTTTCTTGGTGATCACGCTGTGGGCGACAATTGGGTCGGCCTCGGAAAAAGTGGACCGTCTGATGGATGCCATACGCCTTGAACAGGTAATCGACATTCTTCGAAGCGAAGGGCGCGAACAGGCCAAGGAGTTAAACGAAACGCTTCTGGGCAATTCCGGTGGGTCATATTTTTCGGCGCAACTGGACATCATCTACGATGCGGAATGGATGCACGATCAGATCAGCGATGTTTTCCAAGAGTCGCTGACTGAAGGTCAACTGGATCGCGCAATCGTTTTCTATGAAAGTGACCTTGGCCAGACGCTTGTTTCCCTTGAGAATTCGGCGCGCGAGGCGATTGGCGACGAGACCATCCTAGAGATGGCCAAGGACAGCTTTTTGACGGGCAATCACGATGTGTCTCTTTACCGCCTTATTGACGAATACATCGAGGTTAACGATCTGATCGCCAAAAACGTCCACAGCGCCATCAGTGCAGATTTCCAATTCTTTCGAGGGCTGAACGAAGATGTCGGCGCGGATGATCAGGAAATATTGGCCCAGCTGCTAACCGAAAAGGACGCCATCACTCAAGATACGGAAACATGGCTTTATTCGTTTTTGTTGATGGCCTATCAGCCGTTAGAGGATGGGCAGATGCGGGAAAACATCGCCTTTTCGCGTACCGAGACGGGGCGCGCCGTGAACAAAGCCTTTTTTGACAGCTTTGACCAAATGTATGACGACATCTATTACCGACTTGGTCAGGCGGTTTCACATGCGTTGACGGCTTCGGAGCTGTAAGCGGGCTTTTGCTGTTGACTTTCACCAGCATTCCGGGAATAAGCGCGCATCCCGGCCGGTTCCTCCGCGCCGGGTCTCGTTATTATTGACCCATTGGGCCTGTCCCTAGGGTCGTCACACAGCCCGAAAAGGGCGCGCTGTTCGAGGTGGCGAAAGCCGGCAACACCCGTAAGGGGACCACAGAACGCGGGTTTGAAAAGGAAAGACGCATGTTTGCGGTCCTCAAGACTGGCGGCAAGCAGTACAAGGTTCAGGCGGGCGATGTGCTCCGCGTTGAAAAGCTGGCTGCCGATGCAGGTGAAAAAGTTCAATTCAACGATGTTCTGATGCTGGGCGGCGACGCTCCAGTTGTTGGTGCACCTTTCGTTGAAGGCGCAGGCGTACAGGCCGAAGTGATCGAACAGATCAAAGGTGACAAGGTCATCAAATTCGTCAAGCGCCGTCGTAAGCACAGCTCGAAGCGTACCGTTGGCCACCGTCAGAAGCTGACTCTGGTCAAAATCACCGACATCTTGGCGTCGGGCGCTGACAAGTCGGGCATCAAAGCGGCAACTGGTTCGGCACCGGCTGGCGAAGCGGCGCCTGCTGCAAAGCCTGCCAAGAAAGCTGCTGCCAAGGCAGAAGCACCCGCTGCAGCTGCTGCTGACGAACTGACCAAGCTGAACGGTGTCGGCCCCGCCGCTGCCAAAAAGCTGAACGACGCAGGTATCGAGAGCTTTGCCGCTCTGGCCGCCTTGTCGGACGAGCAGATTGCTGCTATCGACACCATCAAAGTGAAGCCCGAATGGGTTGAGCAAGCCAAAGAGCTGGCTCAAGGCTAAGGAGAGAGAGAATGGCACATAAAAAAGCTGGCGGTTCCTCCCGTAACGGTCGCGACTCTGCTGGTCGTCGCCTTGGCGTGAAACTCTATGGTGGCCAGGCGGCCATCGCAGGCAACATCATCGTACGTCAGCGCGGCACCAAGTTCTGGCCGGGCGAAGGCGTGGGCATGGGCAAAGATCACACCATCTTTGCAACTGTTGATGGCGCCGTGAAGTTCCACAAGGGACTCAAGAACCGCACCTTTATTTCGGTCCTGCCAGTGGCGGAGGCCGCAGAGTAAGCCGAAACCCTAAAGGTTTAGAAATAAATGGGGGACCGGCAGAAAATGCCGGTCCCCTTTCTCGTTTTTAACACAGTTTTGACCAATGAGCCCGATGACACACGCAGCAAGCACAATACCGCCCCTGTTTCAGGGACGCATTGCCCATGCGGTTGAAGATCGTCTGGGCCGCAAATATCTGATGTGGACGTTAATTGGTTTCACTGTTGCGTCCGTAATTTACGTGTTGTTCGGAGGAGGACCGCACTCATGAAGTTTGAGACAATAATAAACCAGCCGGTGATCGAAACCGAGCGGTTCGATCTACGCCCCTTGCGTCGTTCGGATATGGGTCTCATTGAACACTATGCAGGCGATGAACGTGTGGCGCGGATGACCACGGCTATTCCACATCCATTGCCGCCGGGTTCGACCGAAGCGTTCGTTACCCGCGCCATGTCCGAGGAGCGGGACGAAGACGTTTGGGCCTTGGATGCCACCAAAGATGACGGACCAGAGCTGATTGGCCTGATTTCGTTGACTCGGCTGGATCGCAACCAGTCCGAGGTTGGGTATTGGGTCGCGCCGATCTACTGGAATACCGGTGTGGCATCGCTGGCGGTTGAGGCGTTGATCAATGCAAACCCGTTGGAGAACGCCAATATGTTCGCCAGCGTGTTTCAGGACAATCCGGCCTCGGCCCGGGTATTGACCCATTGCGGGTTTGAATATCTTGGCGATGCCGAAAACTATTCGGTGGCGCGCGATGCGAATGTGCCCACCTGGACATATACAAAGAAACTGTGACTTGTGGCCGATGGGGCCTTTGCAGTAGGGGACAGCTATGAAATTTCTCGATCTTGCAAAGGTCTACATTCGGTCCGGGGCCGGTGGGGGCGGGTGCGTCAGCTTTCGGCGCGAAAAATACATCGAATATGGCGGCCCTGACGGCGGGGACGGCGGCAAAGGCGGCTCGGTCTGGGTTGAGGTTGTGGACAGCCTGAACACCCTGATAGACTTCCGCTATCAGCAGCATTTCTTTGCCAAAAACGGTCAGCCCGGTCGTGGGCAGCAGCGTACCGGCAAGGATGGCGATGACATTGTCCTCCGCGTGCCTGTTGGGACCGAGATTCTGGACGAGGACGAAGAGACCGTCATCTGCGATCTGACAGAGGTCGGGCAGCGTGTGCTGCTAGCGAAGGGTGGCAATGGCGGTTTTGGCAACCTGCATTTCAAATCGGCTACCAACCAGGCTCCGCGCCGGGCCAATCCGGGGCAGGCGGGGATCGACCGCACCATTTGGCTGCGGCTGAAGCTGATCGCCGATGTGGGTCTGCTGGGCATGCCCAATGCGGGCAAATCGACCTTTCTGGCAGCCACCTCGAACGCGCGACCCAAGATTGCCGATTATCCGTTTACCACGCTGCACCCCAATCTGGGTGTTGTGGGCGTGGATAGCGTCGAATTCGTTGTTGCCGACATTCCTGGCCTGATCGAGGGCGCGCATGAGGGCCGCGGCATTGGCGACCGTTTTCTGGGCCATGTCGAACGCTGCGCCGTACTGCTGCATCTGGTCGATGGCACCTCGGAAACCGTGGCCGAGGATTACCGCACCATCATTCACGAGCTTGAGGCTTACGGTGGTGAGTTGGCCGAGAAACCCCGGATCACCGTGCTGAACAAGGTCGACGCTCTGGATGATGAGGAACGCGAACTGGCCAAGTCTGAGTTGGAAGACGCCGTGGGCGGCCCCGTCATGACCATGTCCGGCGTCGCGCATTTGGGCGTGACCGAGGTTCTGCGCGCACTGCGCGCGGAAATTGACGACAATCGCCTCCGCCACAAACCCGCCGAGGAGGTCGCGCCTTGGCAACCCTGACTTCAGCCAAACGTCTGGTTGTGAAGATCGGGTCTGCCTTGCTAGTGGATCGGGATACAGGGTTGTTGCGGTCTGACTGGCTGCATTCGCTGGCGCAGGATGTGGCGTGGCTCAAAGGGAAGGGGACGGACGTCATTTTGGTGTCCTCCGGCTCGATTGCTCTGGGTCGTGGGGTTCTTAGCCTACCTATGGCGACATTGCCGCTGGAACAGTCTCAGGCGGCTGCGGCCGTTGGGCAAATCCGCCTCGCCCGCGCCTATGAAGAGGCTCTGGCCCCGCATAATATCACCACCGCGCAGGTTCTGGTCACGCTTGAAGACAGTGCCGATCGCCGTCGTTACCTGAACTCACGCGCGACGCTTGAGACGCTGCTTGGCCTGGGCGTCGTCCCGATTGTCAATGAAAACGATACAGTTGCCACGGATGAGATCCGATATGGCGACAATGATCGTCTGGCTGCTCAGATCGCTGTCACCGTAGGCGCAGACCAGTTGATCCTGTTGTCTGATGTGGATGGGTTCTATACCGGGAACCCGACCGAGGACAGCTCGGCGACCCGTTTTGATGTGATCGAACAGATAACGCCCGAGATTGAGGAAATGGCCGGTGACGCCGGTTCAGGTCTCTCGAAGGGCGGGATGAAGACCAAATTGTTGGCTGCCAAGATGGCGACAGCTGCAGGTTGCGACATGGCGATTACTGAAGGATCGACCTTAAACCCGCTGAAAATGCTCGAAAATGGCGCGAACTGCACGTGGTTCACGGCCACCGTCGATCCGCACGCGGCGCGCAAACGTTGGATATCAGCCATGAAACCCCGCGGTGAGATCGTGGTGGATGCCGGCGCGGCCAAAGCACTTGGCAATGGCAAAAGCCTTCTGCCTGCGGGTATTGTCGAAGTGACCGGCGATTTCGGGCGCGGCGATCCGGTGGCGATCATAGATCCGCAGGCGAGGCGTTTGGCCCAAGGTCTCAGCCGCTACACTGCGCAGGAGGCAGACGCGATCAAAGGGCGCAAATCATCCGAGATCGAGGCGACGCTAGGCTATCCGGGCCGCGCCGTGTTGATCCACCGGGACGATCTGGCGCTGTAGGTAAAGAAAGGCATGTAATATGAAGGATTTCGACAGCATTCCCGCCCTGATGACTGATTTGGGTGTGCGCGCCAAAGCGGCCTCGGCCGAGCTGGGCTTTGCCAGTGCAGAACGCAAGCACGCGGCCCTGATTGCCGCTGCTGATGCGGTCTGGGCGCGACGCGCCGAGATCATTGAGGCCAACGCGAAAGACCTGGAGTTCGGGCGCGACAAGGGTCTGAGCCCGGCGATGATGGATCGCCTGATGCTGGACGAAGCCCGCATTCAGGGCATGGTCGATGGTCTGCGCACCGTTGCCGATCAGGCTGATCCGGTGGGTGAGGTTCTGACCGAATGGGACATGCCGTCAGGTCTGCATATCCAGCGCGTGCGGACGCCTCTGGGCGTGATCGGCGTCATTTATGAAAGCCGCCCGAATGTGACGGCGGATGCGGGTGCTCTTTGCTTGAAATCGGGCAATGCGGTGATCCTGCGTGGCGGTTCGGAAAGCTTCCATTCCTCAAGCGCGATCCATGCCTGTCTGGTCGAGGGTCTGAAGGCTGCCAACCTGCCCGAAGACGCGATCCAGTTGGTGCCCACACGCGACCGAGCAGCCGTTCAGGAACTGCTGACGATGACCGACTATGTCGACGTGATCGTCCCGCGCGGTGGTAAAGGGTTGGTGGGCCTTGTCCAGCGTGAGGCGCGAGTGCCCGTGTTCGCGCATCTGGAAGGCATCGTGCATATTTATATCGATAAAGCTGCCGATCCGGCCAAAACGCTTGAGGTCGTGCTGAACGCCAAAACCCGCCGGACGGGGATCTGTGGAGCAGCCGAATGCCTGCTGATCCATCAAGACGTTGCTGAAACTTTGGGCCGGGACGTCATCCAAGCTTTGTTGAGTTCAGGTGTCGAAGTCCATGCCGAGAGTGGTTTGGAGATGAACGGAACGATTGCAGCGTCGGCCGACGATTGGGGAAAAGAGTTTCTCGACAGTATCATCGCCGCCAAACCTGTTGCCGATATTGACGCTGCTATTGCGCATATCCGGCAGTACGGCTCTGACCATACAGATTGTATCATGACCGAAGATGCAGAGGCCGCTGCGCGGTTCTTCGAACGTCTCGATAGTGCAATTCTGATGCACAACGCCTCGACGCAATTTGCCGATGGTGGAGAGTTTGGCATGGGCGCCGAGATCGGTATCGCCACCGGCAAGATGCATGCCCGCGGACCTGTGGGCGCTGCTCAGTTGACCAGTTTTCAGTATCTGGTCCGCGGAAACGGGACTATTCGGATCTAAAACCGTATCTCGACGCGGGTTGAGGTTGTATCCACCGCAACCCGCCGTCCCATAGAAGTCGCGGTATCAGGGAGCAGGGCGAACTGAACGTGGGCAGGCGTGACCTTGTTGGCAAACCGCCCGCGGGGCAGGTTATTCCATAAGTCGTTGTCGATGTTCAATTTGTCCGCGATACCCGTGACGGACCAGCGGTCTACATTATTGCGAATGGAGACTTCGCCGCCGAACGGCATTGCGCTTTCACAGCACATCAATGCCAGAAACGCCAATTTGACCTGATTGCGCGGCACGGCTTCGGTGAGGTTCCAGTTCACCCGCAAACGTCCGGCTCGTTCTACATCTTTCAGCAAATCGCTGACTTCAGTCCGCCCCAAGGGTTGATCCCCAGCGGACCCAAAGGCCACGCGAAAGAACCTGATCCGCGCGCCAGCGCTACCGACACTGCCCGAGATCAGCTCCATCTCGGGGCCTTGGGTGCCGCCAACCATTTCCAGCAGTTCAAGCCCGTTGGTAATCGCGCCAATAGGGCTGATCAGGTCGTGACAGATGCGCGAGCCGATCAGCTCGGCCAGGTTGACGTCTGTAGCGCTCATGCGTACCTCCTGCCGTATCTGCCGCCGGACCCGGAGCCCAGTCATGTCAGACCTCAATGCCATTCTTGCACCGGGCATGTTTGTCCGCCACCCCGATTTCCCCGATTGGGGCATTGGACAAGTGCAGTCCAATATCGGTGGCAAAATCACCGTGAACTTCCGCGAGCAGGGGAAAGTGGTGATTAACGGATCGCGCATCGCCCTGATGCCCGTCTTTGATCCGTGAAACTGGTTTAGGAAAGGTTAACGCGCGGTCGGTTGCGGCCCATGTTGCCATTCCCCCGATACCTGCGGTATCTGCCCTGAAACCACAGGGACGTTCTAATGTCGGGTACAGGCCCATCCTTCACCGTCAAACTCGCCGAGACCGAGGCCGAACTGCGTGCCGCGCAGCGGCTGCGTTATGACGTCTTCGTTCGCGAACTGGGCGGTGGCGGAGAGATGGTTGATCACGACGCGGGGCTGGAACAGGATCGGTTTGACCCGTATTTCGACCATATGCTCGCCATCGATGACCAGACGGGCGAAACTGTTGGCGTTTACAGACTGTTACCGGGTGAACGTGCAGCAGATCTGGGTCAGTTTTATTCCGAAGACGAATATGATGTCAGCGTCCTTAAAGACAGCGGTCGCAAGCTGTTGGAATTGGGGCGATCCTGCCTCCACCCTGACTATCGCGGCGGCACGGCAATGTATCATCTGTGGAACGGTCTGGCCGCCTATGTGAACGCGCGCCAGATTGAAGTTCTGTTCGGCGTCGCCAGCTTTCATGGCACTGATGTTCAGGCGCTGGAGCAGCCTCTGTCGATGTTGCATCACAACCACCTCGCGCCGCCAGACCTGAGGGTGCGGGCGCAACCCGATGTGTTTCAGCCGATGGACTTGGTGGACGTGGATGCGCTGGATCGCCGTGCAGCCATGGTGCAGGTTCCAGCGCTGATCAAAGCCTATCTTCGGCTGGGCGGGTTCGTGGGCGAGGGCGCTTTTATCGACCATGCCTTCAACACAACGGACGTGTGCCTGATCTTGGACACAGCGCGTATGAACGAGCGCCAACGGCGCATCTATACCGGAGCATAACCCTTGAGCGACGCATCCTGGCACAGCGAAGACGCGCCTGATCCCATTGAGTTGGGCCTTATCGGCTGGATTCTGGTCATTTTGCGTGGTCTTCCTCTGGCGGTGTTAGTTTTCGGCGGTCTGATTGTTCTGCTGATCCTACGCCTGATCGAACGACCGATTTACGGTGTCCGCCGCCCCGTCACGCCCTTCATCACACAGTTTGTATGTCGCAACGCTTTTCGCATTCTAGGAATGGGGTTCCGCAGTTCGGGAGAGTTGATGACCCAACGCGGTGCAGTGGTGGCCAATCACTCCTCGTGGTTGGATATTTTCGCGCTTAACGCCCGCAAAAGGGTCTATTTCGTCTCAAAAGCCGAAGTGGCGAAATGGCCCGGTATCGGCTGGCTTGCCCGGGCCACGGGTACGGTGTTCATCGAACGCAACCGTAAAAAGGCGCGCGAGCAAACCTTGTTGTTTCAGGAACGCTTGTCCGCAGGTCATAAGTTGGCGTTTTTTCCGGAAGGAACCTCAACCGATGGAATCAGGGTTTTGCCTTTTAAAACAACACTCTTTGCTGCATTCTTTACCGATGAACTGCGCGAATTCATGTATGTGCAGCCGGTCTCGGTGATCTATCACGCTCCTGCTGGGCAACCCAACAGGTTCTATGGGTGGTGGGGAGATATGGATTTCGGTCCGCATTTGCTGAAAACGCTGGGCGCCCGTCGGCAAGGCTGGGTCGAGTTGATCTACCACATACCCGCCAAGGTCAGCGACTTTGAAAACCGTAAAGCGTTGGCTGCTCATTGCGAAGAAGCCGTGCGTCATGCTCATAGCTTGGCGCGGCTTGAAAAATAGGGGCGAAAGCCTCTTGCACTGCACCAAAACCTGCCGTATACGCGCGCCATTCAAACCCGCAGGCGGGGTTTGGGCTTTTTGCAGGGAGACATCCTCATCAGGCCCGCCGGTTGGAGCATCCGCTTCTTTCACCCCCGCCAAGGCGTAAACCGGAAAAGGAAAATAGCATGGCTCTTCCCGAGTTCACCATGCGTCAGCTGCTGGAAGCTGGCGTTCACTTTGGTCACCAGACACAGCGTTGGAATCCCCGCATGGGCCCGTTCATCTACGGCTCGCGCAATGGCATCCACATCATGGACCTGACCCAGACCGTTCCGATGCTGGATCAGGCTCTGCAGGCTGTTCGGGACACCGTTGCAAAAGGTGGCCGCGTTCTGTTCGTTGGTACCAAGCGTCAGGCCGCTGGCCCGATCGCCGAAGCGGCTGAAAAGTCGGCTCAGTACTACATGAACCACCGCTGGCTGGGCGGTACGCTGACCAACTGGAAAACCGTTTCCCAGTCGATCAACCGTCTGAACCAGATCGACGAAGCAATGGAAGCCGGCGCAGAAGGCCTGACCAAGAAAGAGCGTCTGGGCATGGAGCGTGACCAGCAGAAGCTGCAGGCTTCGCTGGGCGGTATCCGCGAGATGGGCGGCGTTCCTGATTTGCTGTTCGTCATCGACGTCAAAAAAGAAGCACTGGCCATCGCCGAAGCCAACAAGCTGGGTATCCCGGTTGTGGCTGTTGTCGACACCAACTGCTCGCCTGACGGTGTTGACTACATCATCCCCGGCAATGACGACGCAGCCCGTGCGATCTCGCTATATTGCGACCTGGCAGCACGTGCCGCTCTGGACGGCATGACCGCTCAGATGGGTGCAGCAGGTGTTGACCTGGGTGCATTCGAAGAAGCACCGGTTGAAGAAGTAGTCGCCGAAGAAGCCTCCGCGGAAGCAGAAACACCTGCCGAAGCGTAAGCTGCCCGTCACGTAAATGACATATGGGGCAGGGTAGACCTGCCCCAATTCCGTTTGATTTGAGGAGAGCCGAAAGATGGCAATCACAGCAGCAATGGTTAAAGAACTGCGCGACAGCACAGGCGCAGGTATGATGGACGCGAAAAAAGCGCTGACCGAAACTGGCGGCAACATGGACGAGGCCGTTGACTGGCTGCGTACCAAAGGTCTGGCCAAGGCGGCCAAGAAATCCGGTCGTACGGCCGCCGAAGGTCTGGTTGCTGTTCACGTCAACGGTGGCAACGGTGTTGCTGTCGAGGTGAACTCGGAAACCGACTTCGTGGCGAAAAACGCTGAGTTCCAGGAAATGGTCGGCAAGATCGCATTTGCAGCCGAAGGCGTTGCAGATGTTGACGCTCTGCTGGCGGCTGACCTGGGTGGCAAATCCGTTGCCGACACTCTGACCGACAAGATCGCCACCATTGGTGAGAACATGTCGGTACGCCGCATGGCGAAACTGTCGGGTGACACTGTTGTGTCTTACGTCCACAACGCAGCCACCAACGGCATGGGCAAAATCGGCGTTCTGGTCGCTCTGACCGGTGGCGACGAAGCGATCGGCAAGCAGGTTGCGATGCACATCGCAGCTGTGAACCCGGCAGCTCTGTCCGAGGCGGACATGGATCCAGCTGTTGTCGAGAAAGAAAAGCAGGTTCAGATGGACATCGCTCGCGAATCCGGCAAACCGGAGCAGGTGATCGAAAAGATGATCGAAGGCCGCATGAAGAAATTCGTGGCTGAATCGACTCTGCTGAACCAGTCGTTCGTTGTGAACCCTGACCTGACCGTTGAAGCAGCCGCCAAAGAAGCAGGCGCAACCATCACCGGCTTTATCCGTCTGGAAGTTGGCGAAGGCATCGTGGTCGAGAAAGAAGACTTCGCAGCCGAAGTTGCCAAAGCCGCGCAAGGCTAAGATGTTTTGTCCGAAACCTTACGGGGGTTCGGCACCTTATCGGAACCGGTCACGCACAGCGTGGCCGGTTATTTCGTATGGACAATAAAAAAGACGCCGCAGCGCCTGAAATTCAAGGATAGGGTTGGGGGGCCCCGCATGATGGGGATGGTCGAGGCCCCCCAGTGTTTCCGGCAAAGGTACGTGGACGAATAGACGCCCCTGTGCCAGAGCGGTTGGAGAGCCCTGAAATTACAAAGATCCAACCAAATGTTCCCAGGCTAAAGCCACCACTCACGGAACAATCTCATTTTGCAACTGTAGACCCGGATTCGGAAAGTCATGTTTTCCTTACCTAGGGTAAGTTGATGCAAATTAGCGTCAAATTCCCGGTGTTATGCCTCTATTTTGAACATCTGATTCTGCAATGACGCCTTCAGTACAGCCTGAGCGGTGGTTTCAACCGACAGCGATTCTCGGGCTAGCCTCAAATGCTTTTCGACTGTCGCTGCGGTTAAGCCCATCAACAGGGCGATATCTTGCGTGGTTTTGCCATCCCCAACCCATTCCAGCGCTTCACGTTGGCGATTGGTCAACGCTCGATTAGGAGCATTGTAGGGCAGCGTAAGAATTTTCAGATGCGCCACGTTATTCATGAGAAGAATGTCATCGCCATGTTCAGCCCAGATCGCATCGACTTCTTGTTGGGACTGGCCGCCAGAGGCAGATAGCGAGATCGCACCTTTCGATCTAAAGGAAACCGAGTTGAAGCTGACCGTATAGCCTGCGACGACCCCCAACGACCGATTGAACTCGACCACTTTCCTTTCTTGCGGCGATAGGGTGCCATCCAAAAGCATGTCCTGCGTCATTTGCCAGCTTGCAGCGCCTTCGTTCTCAAGCGCCCATTTCAACATAGGAGCGTTGAAATAAAGCCCATCTCGCAGGAACCCATCCAAGTAGTCTTTGCCATGGTTCGTCAGGATCGTGAAGTCCTCGGGGTCACCTAAGGAAGTTTCCGTTTTGTAGCGCGTAAAGCCGTATAGCAGGCGATCAAACCCATATCCGGCCATCTGACGGCAATGGGCATCCCAAAGCTCTTCAAGCGATTTGACATAGCTGAGAAAGTGCAAATAGGCGTCCAGCTTCATGCGCCAACCTCGCCGTCCAGATAGCCTGCCAGTGCGTCCAGTGCCAATACGTAGCTTCGCGTTCCAAAGCCACAAATCTGACCCAACGCAACCTTTGAGATATAGGATTGGTGTCGGAATGGCTCTCGCGCATGAATGTTTGACAGATGAACCTCAACCACCGGCAGGTCGACAGAAGAAATCGCGTCCATCAGAGCAATAGAAGTATGCGTATAAGCTCCAGCGTTCAGAACAATCCCGTTCTGGACACCTTTCGCCGCATGGATCGCGTCGATCAATTCGCCCTCATGATTTGACTGCAAGGTCGAAACGTCAATTCCTATTTTTTTTCCATGGTTAAAGCACAATTCCTCAACCATTTTCAGAGTGGTGCTACCATAAACCTCGGGCTGGCGCGTCCCCAGCAAATTCAAGTTTGGGCCGTTCAAAATCAGAGCTTTGTGCATCGTCTCACTGTTCCCATTTATGAGTTTCTTAAACACGAAGGGGTGCCCGAGTCTACTGCCCGCGCACTTATCACGCGAGCAGGTGTGTTTCTAAACAACGTAGACCGCCTCTGATCCGGAAGTTTCAGGGCATCGACACGACGACTTTACCCAGCACGGACCGATCTGCCAGCTTCACCAGCGCGTCTTGCGCTTGTTCCAGTGGGAAAGTGGCGCTGATTTGCGGTTTGATCTTGCCTTCGCCATACAACCTGAACAAATCGTTGATGTTTTGCGTGTGACCCGCTGGATCCCGGAACACGGATGCTCCCCAGAAGACACCGACAATTTGGCACCCTTTGAGAAGCGGTAGGTTGAGGGGTATCTTGGGAATTCCAGCGGGAAACCCGACTACAAGGTATCGACCATTCCACGCCATACTACGCAGTGCAGGTTCGGCATAGTCGCCTCCGACCGCGTCATAGACCACGTCCACACCCAAAGGTCCGGCCATTGCCTTGATTTCACCCGAAAAGGCTTTCTGCGCATCGCGGTCCATCTGATGGTCGTAGACGATCACCTCATCTGCGCCAATCTTACGGCAGAATTCGGCTTTTTCTTGCGAAGATACAGCCGCAATCACCCGCGCACCCTGTGCCTTTGACAATTCAATCGCAGCTGTCCCAACGCCGCCCGCTGCGCCCAGGACCAAAACAGTTTCGTCTGCCCGCAGGTGCGCCCGGTCTTTCAATGCATGGTATGAGGTGCCGTAGGTAAATATGAAACAAGCGGCATCCTCGAACGGCATCGATTGCGGAAACTTAACCGCTGTCGACGCCTTGATCGTCATATGAGTCGCGAATCCCCCATGGCCGGTCAAGGCAAGAACACGGTCCCCGACCTCGTAACCCGCGACATCCTCACCAATGGCCAGAACCTCACCTGCAATTTCGCCACCGGGTGCAAAGGGTCTGGGGGGCTTGATCTGGTACAGGTCTCGGATCATCAGGGTGTCGGGGTAATTGACCCCAGCGGCCTTAACGCCAATCAGCAACTCGCCTTTTCCCGGTTCCGGATCGGGCAGGGTGGTCAGTTCCAAAGTTTCCGGTCCACCCGGGGCGACGCTGAGTAAAGCTTGCATGTTGGCCCTATTGTCCTTGTTATTGATTCAGGAGGAAGTTTGGCGCAGCAGCGGGTGTTGTCAAGAAACCGACGAGGTGCAACCCTCGGTCGATCAGCAGCATGCGATTGCGCCAAATAAATGATCGAGGAGCACACTATGACGCCCGAAACCCTATTTTCCTTGCATGGAAAGACAGCATTTGTGACCGGGGGCGCCACGGGAATTGGACGCATGGCTGCTGAGGCATTGGTTCGGGCCGGTGCGCGGGTTCTAATTGCCTCGCGTAAGGCTGACGCGTGTGAAGCCGTCGCCGCGGAACTAAACGCTCTGGACGCGCCGGGAACCGCCGAAGGGTTCGGTGGGGACGTTGGGACAAAGGAGGGCATCGAAGCGTTGGCGTCCGAGGTTCAAAAGCGGACGGACCGACTTGATATCCTTATGAATAATGCCGGTGTATCTTGGGGTGCGCCGATGGGACAATTTCCCTATGAGGCATGGGACAAAGTCATGTCGGTCAACGTTGCGGGTATCTTTGATCTGACCCAAAAACTGTTGCCAATTTTGATGAAGTCCGGAACCCCCGAGGACCCGGCCCGCGTGGTCAATGTGGGCTCGGTGATGGGTGAGGTGCCAATGGGCGATGGCGCATACAGCTATTCGGCCTCGAAAGCGGCTGTATTGCATCTGACCAAGATCATGGCAAAGGAACTGTCGCCGTATCACGTGACCGTCAACGCGCTGGCTCCTGGTCCTTTTGTGTCGCGGATGACCGCCTTTGCAACGGCCGACACAGATACACGGGACAGGGTGGGTAAATCGGTTCCACTTGGCCGCGTCGGCAGCGAAGACGACATCGCAGGATGCATGCTGTTCCTGTGCGGCCGGGGAGGGAGTTATGTAACGGGCGCGGTCATTCCTGTCTCTGGTGGAATCAATGTTGTGACCGCCGGAAACATTTTCGCCGAAGCGCTTTAAGATCGCATTGGAGGGAGCTGAAATGGCGAATAGTTCGACATTGGACCTTGATGCTGTTGGTCGGTATCTCAGCGCACATTTGGAAGGGTATCAAGGCCCGCTGCAAGCCACCAAGTTCGATGTCGGGCAATCCAATCCCACCTTCGAATTGCGCACGCCTGCGAAGACTTATGTGCTGCGCCGCAAACCGCCCGGTACGTTGCTGAAATCTGCGCATGCTGTCGACCGTGAGTTTCGTGTTCAACGCGCGTTGGCAAACACCAACGTCCCTGTTCCTGCGATGTACCTGCTGTGCGAAGACGACGGCGTTATTGGTTCAGAATTCTACGTGATGGAACGTCTTCAAGGGCGCGGTTTTCTCGAGCCCACCATGGACGGCGAAAGCAATGAGACCCGAAAAGGGGTTTTCGCCGAAATGAACCGAGTGCTGGCCGAACTGCATATGGTCGATATCGACGCGGTCGGTCTGTCTGACTACGGGCCTCCTGGAAACTACTTTGAACGGCAGATAGCGCGGTGGACCAAGCAGTACCGAGCCTCGGAAACCGACCGGATCGATGAGATGGACAGGCTGATTGCCTCTCTTGAAACGTCGTTGCCTGTGGATGACGGGCAACGGACATTGGTTCATGGCGACTACAGGATCGACAACATGTTGTTCGAGCGTGACGGAACGCGCTGTATAGGTGTTCTTGATTGGGAACTATCGACAATCGGACATCCTTACGCAGACCTGGCCGCTGTCATCATGCAGTGGCAAATGCCGCCAGGAAAAGAAGGTCGCGGATTGGCAGGATTAGATCGAGAAAGCCTTGGTATCCCTTCGGACCATCAGTTTATCTCAGAGTACTGTGAGCGCCGAGGGCTTCCGGCCATCGACAATTTTGGGTTTTATCTTGCTTTCAACTTCTTCCGCATGGCCGGTATTTTGCAGGGCGTTTACAAACGTGCTCTAGACGGTAATGCCTCTGATCCGAAACGTGCTATGAAATTGGGATCTTATGTTCCGATGTTCGCGCAATATGGATTGATGGCGATGAAGGCATCCTAACGATTTTCAAATGCTGGCCCTATGCAAGTTCCAGTTCGAGGTTCCCCAAACTGTTCTTGCCGAAAAACATCTCGGGCCCGCTGAAGAGGGTCGGCACCCCGAACACTCCGCGCCTGACAGCAGCTCTGGTTTGATCCTTCAGCTGCTGTTTCACATCCGGACTGCTGATGGCTTCGCGTAGTTTGCGGACAGGCAAGCCGTTCTCTTGCAGGATTTCGGTTAGTACATTGATCTCATCAACTTTTTGCCCATGCACCCAAATTGCATCAAAAACAGATTTTATGTATCTGTCTTCCCATGATTTTCCAGAGGCATAAATCGCGCCGCGCATGGCGAATTTTGTATTGACTGGAAAATGTGGGCTCATGTGAAAGCTCAGGCCGCGGCGCCTGGCAAAACGATGCAAGTCATGCGTCAGATATGCTGTTTTTTGTCTGTTTTCGGAATAGGCGTGAAACGGGCCCCGGTTATTGGTGGCTTTGAATATTGTGCTTAGCAAAACCGGGACGTTGGTCACTGAAACATCGTGGCGATTCGCCAGTTCAGGAAGAACCTTGTGTGCCAGATAGGCATTTGGACTGCAAAAGTCGTAAACGAATTCTATGGTTTGTGTCACTTTTCTCACTCCCGACCGGTAATCGTTGAAAAAGCACTCACCACAAAAACGAATCTGTTGTGTGACGAGCTTACCATCTCGCCGCAGTATTCAGCCCATTCTAAATGGGTTTGTTTGAATTCCTCTGTTCATTTTGGGCGTCCTTGCGCAGTGTAAGGCACGTGTATTTCAGGAGACCTAGCCCCTATGATTTGTGCGCCTGGCTTTGACGCTGATCGATTGGATCGTATCCGGATCTGGATGCAACGCTACGTGGATGACCGGAAATATGCCGGCAGCTCGTTTCTCTTGCGCCAAGGGCAAGACGAGGTTCTGTTCCATGCTGCCGGACACCGCAGCAAAGAACATAACCTGCCATTCGAAAGAGATACGATCGCTCGCATTTATTCGATGACAAAACCCGTTACATCGGTCGCTGTTATGATGTTGGTTGAACAAGGGTTGATCCACTTAGATGCGCAAGTGTCCGACTTTATTCCCGAATTTCGGAATATTCAGGCGCTGATCCCCGGTGCAGAACGTCTGGATCAAACCGAGGATACGCAACCCCCGACACTGCACCATCTTTTGACCCATACCAGCGGTCTCAGCTATCCGTTCAACCCTGGCGTCCTTCCCGCAGCAATGAACGAGATGGATCTCATCTTTTCAGCCGACCAAGGCCTTCTTAAGGACCGGGTACGTGAATTGGCGACGCTACCGCTCGCGTTTCAGCCGGGCTCCCGTTGGGAATATTCAGTCGGGATAGACGTTTTGGGCCGCGTCGTCGAAATCGCATCTGGCCAACCGCTGGACAAGTTTTTCCCAGCTCAGATATTCGACCCGTTGGGAATGACCGAGACGGGATTCAGGGTTCCCAAAGGGGCAGGGGACAGGTTTGCGTCGCTCTACACACCCCTCTCCGGCGACGCCATGGCGCTGAACGCCGCCAAAGAAAGCACGGATACTCTGAGATTAGTGGACGAACCGGGCGCATCGCCGTTTGAACGAACCACCACATTCTCGGGCGGAGGAGGTCTGGTTGGAACGATTGACGATTACGCAAAATTTGCGGACATGCTCAGAAACCGAGGCAGCCAGAATGGGCAGCGTCTGCTGGGGCCAAAAACTGTAGACTTCATGATGGTCAATCACTTACCGGGTGACATTGCATCGATGGGCCCACAGAGTTTCGCCGAACAACCGATGGAGGGAACCGGGTTCGGTCTGGGTGGAGCAGTAGTTATGAACCCCGGCCGCACACGCACTCCGGGCTCGGTCGGAGATTTCAGTTGGGGTGGTATGGCCTCGACATTCTTCTGGTTGGATCGGGTCAATGACCTCACTGCCGTGTTCTTTACTCAGCTCTCGCCATCCAGCTCTTATCCGTCACGCGCTGAGCTCAAGGCGCTTGTCCTAGGGGCAATGATTGATTGATCGGAACAGCGCTGATACCTGTTTCACACGACTCAATCGGAGAGCTGTCATGACCGAAGCCGAACGCGTTCTGCTGGACCTGTTGAATGTCGAAAGGCTGGAGGTTGACTTGTATCGCGGCACCGGGTCCGGCGGTGAAACGCCCAAACGGATCTTTGGCGGGCAGGTCGTATCGCAGGCCCTTGCCGCAGCGTACAGGACCGTCGATGATCGGTTATGCCATTCGCTTCATGCTTATTTCATAAGGCCGGGTGATCCAAGCATTCCCGTTATTTATCAAGTGGATCGCGCCCGAGATGGAGGTTCGTTCACTACCCGCCGCGTGGTCGCCATACAGCATGGCAAACAGATTCTGAACATGTCTGCTTCGTTCCATATTGTTGATGAAGGTTGGGATCATCACCACCCAATGCCCACGATGGAGGCGCCTGAAAATTATCCAGCGCGCACCGATCTGAGGAACAAGTATGTCGATCTTGTTCCTGAAAAATTGCAGGGTGAGTTATTGCGAGAGCGTCCGATCGAAGTTCGTGAGGCAAGCCATTTAAATCCTTTTGCGCCGGAAAAGTCCGACGATCGAAATCAGGTATGGTTTCGGATGAATGCCGCAGCACAAGCAGATCAAATCACACAACAACTCCTTCTGACTTACGCGTCGGATATGTATCTGATGAGCTCGGGGATGCGCCCCCATGGGTTAAGCTGGTTCACCGGCGAAGTGAATGGTGCCAGCCTGGACCACGCGCTTTGGTTCCATGCACCTGTTCATTTTGAGAACTGGCATCTCTATGCGATGGATTCGCCTTGGACCGGGCGAGGGCGCAACTTCAACCGTGGATCAATCTATTCTCAAGATGGCACACTGGTCGCTTCGGTTGCGCAAGAAGGTTTGATGCGCAAAGCCAAGAGGACAGTTTAGTTGTTCTCGATAAACACTTGGTTTAACTTCCGCATTCCGCCAAGCCAGCGCTCATAGTCTCCGGCTTTGTGTCGGATGTATTCCAACACCTGAGGATGCGGAAGGATCAGAAATTGCTCGGCCTCTATGCCTTTGACGCATGCATCAGCAACGTCCTCCGGCTCAAGCATGCCATCGATTGAGGCAACCGAGGTCTCATGACCTTTGGTCATAGCGGATCGGACGGCCTGAGGACATAAGACAGACACGCGCAATCCGTTGTGACCATATGTCAAAGACAGCCATTCGGCGAAACCAACGGCGGCGTGTTTGGTGACGCCGTATGGTGCTGCGCCGGGCTGATTCAACAATCCGGCTGCAGACGCAGTCGTAAGGATGTAGCCGCCGCCACGCGACACCATGCGCGGCACCAGATGGCGCGCGGTCCAAACATGAGACATGACATTGATCTTCCAGATCCTGTCCCAGTCCTCGTCGGGGACATCCAGACCTCCTAACGTCAAAATACCGGCATTTGCGCAGAAAAGATCAATGGGCCCAATGTCTTCTTCGACGGTATTGATTAAGTCTCTGACGCTGCCTTCACTGGATACGTCGCAGTGAAATGCGTGGCCACCAATCTCATTTGCAATGTCCGCAGCACCGGCGTGATTGAGATCCGAGCAAACAACCGTCGCACCTTCGGCAGCAAATCGACGGGCGAGACCTTCGCCGATACCTCCGGCTGCACCTGTTATAACGACGGTTTTGTCATTCAGTTTCATGAATCACTCCAGAGCCACGGGTTCAATTCGTGATCCTATGGTATTGGTAAAGAATGAAAAGTTGCATTTCATTCCACGCATAGAATTACCATAATACCAATTACGCGATATTTAGTAGAAGGCTTGTAAGCCCGTTTGCGCGCGCCCAAGGATCAACGCGTGGACGTCATGGGTGCCTTCATAAGTGTTTACGGTTTCGAGGTTCACCATATGCCGGATCACTTGGAATTCGAGCGATATTCCGTTGCCGCCATGCATGTCCCGCGCCAACCGTGCGATGTCCAAAGCTTTACCGCAGTTGTTGCGCTTGACGAGCGAGATCATTTCAGGCGCAGCTTCGGCTTGGTCCATAAGACGTCCAACCCGCAGGCTGCCTTGAAGCCCAAGTGCAATTTCGGTTTGCATGTCGGCCAGTTTGCGCTGGAACAATTGTGTCTGGGCCAAAGGTTTGTCGAATTGCTTGCGATCCAACCCATATTGACGCGCAGCGTGCCAGCAGCATTCAGCGGCCCCCATAACTCCCCAGCTGATGCCATAGCGTGCGCGGTTAAGGCAACCAAAAGGACCTTTCAGGCCCTGAACATGCGGCAACAGTGCAGTCTCGTCCACCTCAACGCCGTCCAGAACGATTTCTCCGGTGATCGAGGCGCGCAGACTTAGTTTGTTCTGTATCTTCGGCGCGCTCAGACCCTTCAGCCCCTTGTCTAGGACAAATCCACGGATTTTCCCACCATGGGCGTCGGACTTGGCCCAGACTACGAAAACATCCGCAATGGGCGCGTTCGATATCCACATTTTGCTGCCGGTCAAACGGTAGCCACCATCAATTTTCTCGGCGCGGGTCTTCATACCGGCCGGATCCGAACCCGCATCAGGCTCGGTCAGGCCAAAACAGCCGATCCATTCGCCGCTGGCCAGTTTCGGAAGGTATTTGCGGCGCTGCTCTTCGCTGCCATAGGCATAGATCGGGTACATAACCAGCGAGCTTTGAACCGACATCATGGAACGATAACCCGAGTCGACACGCTCAACCTCGCGCGCAACAAGGCCGTATGAGACGTACCCGCCCCCTAGCCCGCCGTATTCCTCGGGGATCGTCGTTCCCAGCAGGCCCATCTGGCCCATTTCGCGGAAGATTTCAGGGTCCGTTTCTTCATTCTGAAACGCCTCGGTGACGCGTGGTTGCAGCTTTTCCTGCGCGTAGGCCCGCGCGCTGGCCTCGATCATGCGTTCATCTTCTGTAAGCTGATCTGTCAGCCGGAACGGATCGTCCCAAGCAAACCGGCCCATGTCCGGAGCATCCTTGGCGCGCAGGGTCGGTTTGGTATCGGGGGCATTCATGGTCCATCTCCGCTCTGTCAGGTTTGACGCAACCTAGCTTTACCGACGGGTAAAAGACAGAAAGAGTTTGGCAATACCTTATGAGAAAAACTCATAAGGTAACATGCGCCCTACCCCAACGCGTAACCTGCGCCCCGAACAGTTCTGACCGGGTCTGCACCGCCATGCTGGGTCAAAGCCTTTCGCAGGCGACCGATATGCACGTCCACGGTGCGTGTATCGACATAGATGTCGCGTCCCCACACCCGGTCGAGCAGTTGTTCGCGGCTCCAGACACGGCCGGGTTTTTCCATGAACGTGCTCAGTAGCCGGAACTCGGTTGGGCCAAGTTTCAGCGGCTTGCTATTGCGACTGACTTTATGCGTTTCCGAGTCCAGGATGATATCGTCAAACTCTAGCCGAATGCCAACAGTCGCCGGGCGCACACGGCGTAATTGCGTGCGCACACGGGCCATCAGTTCGACCACCGAGTACGGCTTGACCACATAGTCATCCGCACCGGTTTCCAGACCACGAACCTTGTCGACCTCTTCCGTGCGGGCCGACAACATGATGATCGGAATTGAACGTGTGTCAGGGCGTGATTTGAGGCGGCGGCAGACTTCGATCCCGCTCAGGTTGGGCATCATCCAGTCCAACACGATGATATCCGGGCTGTCTTCATCCACCAGCAGCATGGCTTCGTCACCGCTGGCGGCCTTGGAGACGCGGAACCCTTCTGCCTCGAGGTTATAGGCCAGCACTTCACGCTGTGCTGGCTCATCCTCAACGACCAGAACTGTAGGCTGATCTGCAGACATTGATCAGATCTCCTGCGGGATTTGGGACGTCGTGTCCGCCTTTGGGCGGGCCTCGGTCGGGCGTTCGCCGGTCACCAGATAGACAACCTGCTCCGCGATCGCGGTGACATGGTCACCCATGCGTTCGATGTTCTTTGCGATGAAATGCAGGTGCATACAGGACGAGATGTTGCGCGGGTCTTCCGCCATGAAGGTCAGAAATTCCCGGAACAACCCATTATACATCTGGTCCACTTCTTCGTCGCGGTTAATGACGTCGGTCGCCAGTTCCGCGTCGCGCTGGATATAAGCGTCCAAAGCGTCGCGAAGCATCCGCTCGACTTCGCGCGCCATGCGGCGCAGGGCGGCGGCGCTGCCGTTGATCTCGCCCGCATTGACCAGTACCGTCGTCCGTTTGGCGATATTCTTGGAATAATCACCGATACGTTCAAGGTTACCGGACACTTTCAAGACAGAAAGGACCAGACGCAAGTCGCTCGCAGTCGGCGCTCGCAGCGCGATCAGACGCGCGGTTTCCTCGTCAATCAACTCTTCCAACGCGTCGATGGCCTTGTCGCCCTGCCGGACTTCTTGGGCCAATTCTTCGTCTCGGGTCTCCAGTGATCTCGCGGCGCTCATGATGGCGGCCTCGACCAGCCCGCCCATCTTCATGATATGAGCCTGAATCGCCTCGAGGTCGCGGTCGAATGCGGATGCAATATGTTGTTCGCTCATGGTCTGATACCTGTCCTCAGCCGATCCGGCCGGTGATATAGCTTTCGGTGCGGGGATCTTCGGGGTTGGTGAAGATTTGCCCCGTCTCGCCGAATTCGACGAGGTTGCCGAGGTGGAAGAATGCGGTTTTCTGGCTGACCCGCGCGGCCTGCTGCATCGAGTGGGTCACGATCACCACCGAATAGCGCGAGCGCAGTTCGTCTATCAGTTCCTCAACCTGCGCAGTTGCAATCGGGTCCAGGGCCGAGCACGGCTCGTCCATCAGCAGAACCTCAGGCTCGGTCGCGACGGCGCGGGCAATACATAGGCGCTGCTGCTGACCGCCTGACAGGCCGGTTCCGGGGGCGTCCAGACGATCCTTGACCTCATCCCAGATCGCACCGCGACGCAGGGATTTCTCAACGATCTCATCCAGTTCCGCCTTGTTCTTGGCAAGGCCGTGGATGCGGGGGCCATAGGCCACGTTGTCATAGATCGACTTGGGGAACGGGTTCGGCTTCTGGAACACCATGCCCACCTTGGCGCGCAGCTGCACCGGGTCGACGCGCTTGTCATAGATATCCTCGCCATCCAGCAGGATATCGCCCTCGACCCGGCAGATGTCGATCGTGTCGTTCATCCGGTTCAGGCAGCGCAGGAAGGTGGACTTGCCGCAGCCCGACGGGCCGATGAATGCGGTCACGGTCTTGTCTTCAATCTGAACATCCACGTCCTTGATGGCGTGGGTGTCGCCGTAATAGACCTGAACCTTGTTCGCGGCGATTTTAATGGCTTTGGAGTCCACGGCTCTCTCCACTCGTGTCATGTCGTTCATAATAAGCCCCTTACCAGCGGCGTTCAAAGCGGCGGCGCAGGATGACCGCGATGGTGTTCATTGTCACAAGGAAGATCAACAGAATGATGATGCCCCCCCATGCGCGTTCGTAAAAGGCTGGGTCGGCGCGTTTGGACCATTCGTAGATTTGTGCAGGCATGGCCGAGTTCGGAGACAGGAAGCCCGCCACCAGCCCGTCGGGCGGGTTCGAGGCGATAAAGCCCACCATCCCGATCAGTAGCAGCGGCGCGGTTTCCCCCAGCGCCTGTGCCAGACCGATAATGGTGCCGGTCAGGATGCCGGGCGCAGCCAGTGGCAGAACATGGTGGAACACCGCCTGCATTTTCGAGGCCCCTACCCCCAGCGCCGCATCTCGGATCGACGGCGGAACCGCCTTGAGCGACGCGCGGGTCGAGATGATGATCGTCGGCAACGTCATCAGCGTCAGCACCAAACCGCCAACCAGCGGCGCCGAGGTCGGCAGGTGCATGTAGTTGATGAAGACAGCCAGACCCAGAATACCGAACACGATCGACGGTACGGCGGCGAGGTTGGATATGTTCACCTCGATGATATCTGTCAGCCGGTTCTGCGGCGCGAATTCCTCAAGATAGATCGAGGCCGCGACGCCAATCGGCAGCGCCAAAGCCAACACGACGAACATCATGAACAGAGAGCCCAGCATCGACACGCCGATCCCAGCGGCCTCGGGCCGTTGGTCGGAGGCGTCAGAGCCGAAGATGAAATCGGGGTTGAACGCTTTGTACAAAACACCCGCATCCCGCAATTGATCTACGAAATCCAGCTGCGCCACCGTGATGCTTTTGTCATTGGCAATGGAGCCGCGGGTCACGCGGCCCTTCATGTACCCATCGACGCGGCTGTTGACCAGAAAGCGGAAGCTGACGGTTTTGCCGATCTCATCAGGGTTTGCGATCACATAGTTCCGCAGTTCAGCCTGTGCGGCTTTGGACAAGATCTTACCCATGTCCTTGGGCGAAAGATCGGTCTGGATACCCAGCTCTTGCACTTCCATCTCAATCGCCGAGGCGATCAGCGGGGCGTAGCCAAAGGTCGAGACCTTCTTGATATCCTCGATATTGCGGTTGCCCATCTTGTCCAGCTTGTCTTCTTTCAGCTCAACATTCAGTTCAAGGAACGTCTGCTGGAACGCGCCGGTGCCTGCGGTCACAATGTTTGTCACCAGCACGATCAGCATCAGCAGGCCGATACCGATGGCAGCAATCCCATACATCTTAAACCGGGATTCAGCCGCATTGCGTTTTTTGGTACGGGCATCCTTTTCGAACAGCGATCCGTGTTTGGAAGGTGCCGCAGGTGCTGCGCCGGGGGTTTGGGAAATATCGGTCATTCGTACTGCTCCCGGTATTTGCGCACGATGTAGAGGGCGAAGATATTCAGCCCCAGCGTGATGATGAACAAGGTCAGACCCAGCGCGAAGGCTACCAGCGTTTCGGGGCTGGCAAAGTCGGTATCGCCGGTCAGCTGGCTGACGATCCGGGTTGTGATGGTAGTCATCGCCTCGAACGGGTTGCCCGAGAATTTGGCGATTGCACCGGCGGCCATCACAACGATCATCGTCTCACCGATAGCGCGGCTGGCGGCCAGCAGGATCGCACCCACGATCCCCGGCAGTGCGGCCGGCAGCACCACCTGACGGACGGTTTCGGAGTGCGTCGCGCCAAGACCCAACGAGCCGTCGCGCATCGACTGGGGCACCGCGTTGATGATGTCATCGGACAGCGACGACACGAATGGGATCAGCATGATGCCCATAACCAGACCCGCCGTCAGAACCGCGTTGGAACTGGCCATCCAGCCCACTCCGAATGCACCGCCTTCGCCGAACACTGACACTAGCGCGGGGCCAACTGTCAGCAGGGCAAACAGACCGTAAACAATGGTCGGGATACCGGCGAGGATCTCCAGTAACGG
Organism: Ruegeria sp. D3; assembly: GCF_056534465.1. Taxonomy (NCBI): domain Bacteria; kingdom Pseudomonadati; phylum Pseudomonadota; class Alphaproteobacteria; order Rhodobacterales; family Roseobacteraceae; genus Ruegeria; species Ruegeria sp. D3. Next base: position 130,422 of record NZ_JBQFPK010000007.1, on the reverse strand, counting down.
TTTGGCAATCGAGCGGGTCGCACCCGATGCATATTCGGACAGGTAGATCGCTGCGAACAGGCCGATTGGCACCGCCACTAGAAGCGCAATCAATGAGATATAAAGCGTGCCCCACAACAGCGGTAGGATTGATAGTTCCGAGCCCCCTCGGAAGTTCGGGGCCCAGGTACTGCCGAAGAAGAAATCCTTCCACGAATGCAGCTGGAAGAAGTTCATCGTCTCGAACAGCATCGACAGAACGATGCCCACGGTCGTCAGGATCGCGATGGACGCAGCCAGCAGCAGCAGCGCTAGAACGCCCTGTTCTACCACGTTACGCGCGCGGAACTCCTTGTGCGTACGGATATAGGCAAAGGCCGCGCCCAACAGTGCGACCGCGAGCACGATCACCTGCATCGCCACCGAACCGGTTCCGGTCATGCTGCGATAGGTTTGTGCAGCAACCAGAATGGGTTGCGTGATATCCTGCGTCAGCACCTGCCCTGCGTCTTTCAGCGTTTGGGTCAGCTGCGCGATGTCAGCATTTGCGTCTTGAGCCTGCGCCTGCGTCAAGGCACCGACGGCCACCGCGCCCTCAAGACCATCCGCCACCCGGCGGACCTCGCTCATGATCAGGCCCCGGTCGGACCCTTCGGGAATCGCGCTGTCGGGGATCATGCCCGTCACGGTGCTGTTCACGAAAACAGGTTGCGCCAGCAACCAGACAATCAGTACCCCGATGGCAGGGACCAGCGCCGTCAGCGCGACATTGTAGCCATAGTAGGACGGCAGTGAGTGCAGATCACGCGCATCCCCTCCGGCACTTGCCAGAGCACGGGACCGGCCCGTGAAAAATCCGATCACTGCCAGTGCAAGCAGGATGATCAACAGCCAGGATAATGCCATGGGAACTCCGTGGGGATGGCAGTGGTGGAGTCAAAAAGAACCGGGGCGCGCGAAACGCCCCGGTTCTAAAGTGTTAAAGGCTTAGGAGCCGCCGCCCAGAACGGTTTCGTTCGCAACAGCTTCCTGAACTTTTACCAGCTCGGGATCCGAAACCAGACCGTATTCGGCCAGCGGGCCATCGGGGCCTGCGATCTCGTCCGCAACGAAGAACTCAGCATATTCTTTCAGGCCAGGGATCACGCCGATATGGGCTTTCTTGACGTAGAAGAACAGCGGACGCGACACAGGGTATTCGCCGGTTGCGATCGACTCGGTCGAAGGCACGATGCCGGACATGGTCGCAACCTGCAGCTTGTCGGTGTTGTTCTCGTAGAACGCCAGACCAAAGACGCCGATGCCGTCTTTGTTGCTGTCGATACGTGCCAGAGTTTCCGTGTAGTCGCCGTCAATGTCGACTGACACGCCGTCGGTGCGGATCGCGATGCACTGTTTTTCGGCTGCTTTCTTGTCGTCGCCGGCTGCTGCCTTGAACACTTCGAAATCGCCCAGGTGCTCACAACCTGCCAGGATGACCTTGTCTTCGAACACTTCACGGGTGCCGTGCTTGGTGCCGGGGATGAAGGTTGCGATCGGCTGCGCCGGGAAGTCCGGGTTTACGTCGGCCCAGGTCTTGTTGGGGTTGTCGACAACTTCACCGTCTACGACGATTTTCGCGGCCAGCGCTTTGTACCAGTCTTCCGGCGTGAACTCGAAAGAGTTGCCGTTGATGTCGGATGCGAAAACGATGCCGTCATAACCGATCTGAACTTCGATGATGTCGGTTACACCGTTTTCGGCGCAGGCTTTGATCTCTTTTTCGCGGATGGCGCGCGATGCGTTGGCCACGTCGATGGTGTTTTCGCCAACACCTTCGCAGAAGCGCTTGAGGCCAGCCGAGGAACCGCCCGATTCAACAACCGGTGTCGGGAAGTCAAAGTTTTCACCGAAGGCTTCGGCAACGATTGAGGCGTAAGGCAGAACGGTCGAGGAACCGGCAACCTGAACTTGATCACGTGCAGCAGCAGTAGTGGCCGAAACGGCAGCAATCGCCAGAGCAGAAGCCGACAGTTTTACAAAGGACATCTCAGTCTCCTTGAGAAAGATAACAAATGATCACCCCCATGATGATCTTGGGCGAACCCCTAGAAGCCGCGCGTAAGCCTTTTGTGACAAGTTTGTAACGGTTTTATGACAACTGAATTTGTTTCATCGTGACCCAGCGTAAACGTAAAGAAAGCAGACAACTTGGTCAGACTTTCAGAGGTATCATGAACTTGATGTCATCGGGGCAGAATGACAGTAAAAACAGAGCCTTTCCCCAAGTCGCTTTCGACCCTAAGCCGCCCGCGGTGGCGATTCACGATGTGTTTCACAATCGCCAGCCCTAACCCTGTTCCACCAAGTTGCCGCGACCTGTGACTGTCCGCGCGATAGAATCGTTCTGTCAGGCGCGGCAGGTGAACGGGATCAATGCCCGGCCCTTTGTCTATCACCTGAACCCGCACTGCGGGTCCCCGCATCGCCGTATCCCGGTCCGAGGCCGTTGCATGAACGTCTACACGCCCACCACTGCCACCATACTTTATTCCGTTTTCAATCAGGTTGGTAAAAACCTGCCGTAATTGATCGCTGTCGCCAACTATCGACACAGGCCCGTGCGTTTCGCTGAGAACCAGCTCGACGCCCGCGTCCTCTGCTAGGGGGCGCAAGGAATTGATAATGGATTGCAACAGCCCGATCAGTTCCAACTGCTCTTTCGGGCGCACCCGTTCTTCACTTTCCACGCGGTTCAGTGAAAGTAAGTCGTCGACCAGACGGTTCATGCGGCTGGCCTCGTCGGTCATGATCTGCAGAAACCTGTCCCGGGCGGCGACATCATCGCGTGCGGGTCCGCGTAGCGTTTCGATGAACCCCATCAAAGCTGTTAGCGGCGTGCGCAGCTCGTGGCTGACATTGGCGACAAAGTCTCGTCGCATCTGGCTGGCCTGTTCCAGATGTGTCACGTCCTGAAACGTCGCCAGAACCGCCCCACCCGAGACGGCCCCCACCCCGTTCATATACCGGCATTCAACTTCGAAGGTTGTATCCTGCGCCCCGTCATTTGCCAGATGTCGGGTTCGGGTGGTGCCTTTCGAACGCAAGCTCTGTTCCATCGCGTCGATAACCTGCGGTTGCCGCAGGATCGTCGCGAAGTGGCGGGTCTCGATGTTTTTGCCCAACATCGTCGTGGCGTCCGTGTTCGCAGCAATGATCCGCTCGGTCTGATCGACCAGCAAAGCAGGCATGGGAATGGCCGACACGAATTCGGCAAGAAGGTTTTCGGACATGGACGTCAACTCTTGCAGGCATTCAGACCGGTTTCATGGTGTCCCGGAATTTGCGCATATTGCTTTGGTAGTGCAACGCACTGAGCGTCAGTTTCTGCGCGGCCGCGTCATCCAACTGACGAATGACCTTACCCGGCGATCCCATGACTAACGAGTTGTCGGGGATTTCCTTACCTTCAGTGATCAGGGCTCCGGCTCCGATCAGGCAGTTCTTGCCGATTTTGGCCCCGTTCAGAACAATGGCCCCCATTCCGATCAAGGAGTTTTCGCCAATCGAACAGCCGTGCAGCATGACCTTGTGACCAATCGTACAGTTCTTGCCAATGGTCAGCGGAAAACCCGGGTCGACATGCATGACGCAGTTTTCCTGAACGTTACTGCCCTCGCCTAAACGGATTTCCTCGTGATCGGCACGCAGTGTGCTGCAAAACCAAACCGAGGCCCCCTCTTCCAACACCACTTTCCCGATCAGATTTGCGTCAGGTGCGACCCACGTATCCTGATGAAGCTGCGGTGCGTGATCCCCCAGGGCGTAGATGGTCATGATTGTTCCTCAAATTCATTTTGCAGGTTGCGAACGTGGTTCTGAAGGCTGGGTTGCTGGATGCGGCGCATCCGCTCGGCGCTGACGATGGTTTTCAGCTTTTCCTCAGTCGAGTCCAAATCATCATTTACCAATACGTAGTCGTAATAGCCCCAGTGGCTGATCTCGTCCCAGCTTTTCAACATCCGTTTTGAAATCACGTCGTCGCTGTCCTGCCCGCGCGTCTCAAGTCGGCGGCGCAGTTCCGGGATCGAGGGCGGAAGAATGAATATTGAAAGCGCGTGCTTGCCCAAATCCGAGTTTCGGATCTGTACTTCGCCCTGCCAGTCTACGTCGAACAGAACATCCTTGCCGGATTCGATCGACTCACGCACCGGACCGGCGGGTGAGCCATAGAAATTTCCAAAGACATGCGCGTGTTCCAGCATTTGTCCGTCGGCAACCTGCTGTTTGAACGCATCCTCCGAAAGGAAATAATACTCGCGGCCGTGTTCCTCGCCCGGTCGTGGTGCGCGAGTGGTGGCCGATACCGAGAATTTCAGATCCGAATCCCATTGCATCAACCTTTTGGCCAGCGTCGATTTCCCTGCCCCCGAAGGCGAGGACAGAATGATGAGAAGGCCGCGTCGATCCGCCATTTGGGGCTCCTGTCGTTATTCCACGTTCTGCACTTGCTCGCGCATCTGATCTATTACGGCCTTCAACTCAAGCCCCACCGACGTCAGGTCAGCGCTTTGCGCCTTAGAACACAATGTATTGGCCTCACGGTTGAACTCTTGCATCAGGAAATCCAGCTTGCGCCCAACCGCGACATCCTGCGCCAATAGGTCCCGAGCTGCACTTACATGGGCCTTCAGGCGGTCGACCTCTTCGGTGATGTCGGCTTTGACAGCGAGTAACGCCAGTTCTTGCGCGACCCGGTCGGGTTCGACCCCCTGCGCGTTGTCCAGAACCCGCGACAGGTTTTCGCGCAGGGCCTCTGCCATTTTGTCTTTGCGCTGCTCAGCAAGATCTGCGGCCTGGTCGGTCAAACTGGCAACTTGGTCCAGCTGCCCACCCAAGACCCGACCCAATGCCTGACCTTCGCTTTCCCGCATTTGGATGAAATCGCTCAGGACGTCCTTAAACTCGACCACCAGGTGCGCGACCAGAGGCGCGGGGTCGTCAATATCACTGCCTGCATCCAACATACCTTTGAGCGATAACAACTCGGCCGCTGAAGATGGGGCAAGTGTCACATCACGTGCCGACGCCAATTGCTGTGTTCGTACCAAAGCATCCAGTACCGCAGACATTGCGGTTTCGTTCAGCATCAGATCAGGTGCGGTTTCGTCTTTAGACAGCCGCAGAGAAAGGGTTACGTTTCCACGGCTCAACGATTTTGAAAGCTCTGCCCGTAAGGCGGCTTCAAGTCCGCTTAGCCAGTCCGGCATCCGCAATCGCAGATCAAGACCCTTGCCGTTGACGCTGCGCAGTTCCCACGTCCAGCTATGCGGGCCCAACGCGCCTTTACCCGATGCAAATGCGGTCATGGATCTGATCATGCCGGTTCCTTCTGTCTACGCCTGCGTTTGCCTGCCTGGCGCACCTAATGGCATTGGCCGCTTCAGAGCAAGAGTTTGCTGAGTTTGACGGCAAAGCCGACAAGTTAACCATTCATTAAAGAATTAGTCCAAAATTGACTCAACCCGTGTCAATTTGATCACCGTCAGGACTGGTCAGTCAGTGATGCCCCCGGTATCTGGCATTTTATGAAAATCGTGGTCGATTGATGCTAGGGTGATGAAATGAAAACCTTTTTCGGGAACGGATCCGGGTCAAGTTTTGGAAAGATCGTCGCTATGGATCGATTCGACAGTGGGCGCAGCCTGTCGCCCATCCGGCAGGCCGAGGCATATTGGACAGCGCTGCTGACTGGCGACAGTGTTCCTATGCGCGCTCAAATCGACCCGCGCGGGCTTGAGAGCATACTGGAATATACCTTTATCCTTGAACGCATCGCGCCCGGCTTGGCACGTTTCCGACTGGCGGGCAGTCATCTGAACAAACTTGCGGGTATGGAGGTCCGTGGAATGCCTCTGACCGCGTTCTTCGAAGCAGAAGCGCGTGAACAGGTCACCGATACACTGGAACAGGTCTTTGGCGGCCCCGCGATTGCCGAGCTGGGTCTGATGTCGACCGGAGCGCTGGGTCGTCTTCGGCTGGAGGCGCGGATGATACTCTTGCCGCTGAAAAGCGATCTCGGCGACATCAGCCGGGTGTTAGGCGTTATGGTCAGCGACGGCCCAACAGGCCCCACACCACGTCGGTTTGGCGTGCGCGATCGCAAGCTCCGCCCTGTGTCCGAAGTTCAGGCCCCCAGCAAGCGTCAAGCGCCGGAACCGACAGGTTTTGCGGAAGACTCCGTAGAATTCAGCCGTCCCGGTTCGCATTTACGATTGGTCGTTTCGCGTGATGACTAACGGAGTTGGCGCCTGGTCCGAGTTGGCGCCTTCGGAAAAAGGAAGGTGGAGGATCTGACCGGTTTTCCAGTAGCGCCCGACCTTGCGTTAGGGCGCTGCGTCCAAACGCAACAGCGTGCGAGGATTGGATATTGGTTCAAGGTTCTGCAAATAAGGCGTCAAACAACAACAGTCATTTGACGCCTTGCTTTCATTCGTTTGGAATATTCGCGCCCCGTTAACCGGCTTCGCGCTTAGTCCGATTGCGCCGCAATGACGTAAGCTCTTCCGCGACAAGGAATGCCAGTTCAAGCGACTGCGACGCATTCAGGCGTGGATCGCAAGCAGTATGGTAACGATCCGAGAGATCCTCTTCCGTTACGGCGCGAATACCTCCGGTACATTCGGTGACGTCCAGACCAGTCATCTCGAAATGCACGCCACCGGGGATCGTGCCTTCGGCCTGATGGACGCCAAAGAAGTCGCGCACCTCGCGTAGGACCGAATCGAACGGACGGGTCTTGTATCCCGTGGCCGACTTGATCGTGTTGCCATGCATCGGGTCGCAGACCCAAGTGACCTGGGCGCCCTCTTCCTTGACCGCTTTGACCAGACGCGGCAGATGCTCACCCGCTTTACCGGCACCGAAGCGTGCGATCAGGGTCAGGCGGCCCTCTTCATTTTCGGGGTTCAGTTTGGCCATCAAAACCTTGAGGTCTTCGGCGGTCGTGGTCGGACCGCATTTCAGACCGATCGGGTTCTGTACGCCCCGGCAGAATTCCACATGCGCACCGTCGGGCTGACGGGTACGGTCGCCAATCCAGATCATGTGACCCGAGCCGGCCAGCCAGTTGCCGGATGTCGAATCCAGACGGGTCAGCGCCTCTTCGTATTCAAGCAGCAGCCCTTCGTGGCTGGTGTAGAACTCGACAGTCGAGAATTCATGCGTGGTATCGGCATTGATCCCGGCAGCATCCATGAAGTCGATGGAATCCTGAATGCGGTCTGCGATTTCCGAGTATTTCTGAACGTCCTGATCGTCGGTAAAGCCCAGCGTCCAGGAATGGACGCGGCTCATATCGGCGAAACCACCGGTCGAAAATGCCCGTAACAGGTTCAACGTGGCCGCCGCCTGAGTGTAGGCTTGCAGCATTTTCGATGGATTCGGAATACGGGCTTCGGGCGTAAAGGCCAACTCGTTGATGATGTCACCACGGTAGCTGGGCAGCTCCACGCCATCAATCACCTCGGTCGGCGCGCTGCGCGGTTTGGCGAATTGACCCGCCATGCGGCCCACTTTGACCACCGGCACCTTGGCGCCATAGGTGAGAACCATGGCCATCTGCAGCATTACTTTAAAGGTGTCACGGATCGCATCCGCGCTGAATTGTTCAAAGCTTTCAGCACAATCCCCACCCTGCAGCAGGAATGCCTCGCCGCGGCCAGCGGCACCCAGTTGCTGTTTTAGGCGTCGCGCCTCGCCCGCAAAAACCAGCGGGGGATACTGTGCAAGCTGGGCCTCGACCTTGGCCAGCGCGGCCGCGTCGGTATAGTCTGGCATCTGAACCCGGGGCTTGCTGCGCCAGTTCGTTTTTTGCCACTCGGTCATAGCTTTGATCTCCGCTGAAGTATTCAGGTCGTCTCTATACAAAATGCATTGCAGAGTGACCATATCCGATTTGCGCCCCTTGACGACCTAAACAACCTTTGATCATGGTGGCTGTCACATCTGTCGCCAGACGCAACGTCATCAGGCGCCGAATCAAGGACACCTCGCCATGCAAGAGCAACGCCAAGTTGTCACGGTGCAAGACACTGCGGCCAACCCCCGGAATTTCGTATTTGTCCTGCTGGACAAGTTTTCGCTTTTGTCATTCGCTTCGGCGCTGGACAGTTTGCGTATCGCGAACCGGATGGCTGACAAAGATCTGTATTCCTGGACCTTCGCCGGCGAAGGCGGCGAGACTGTCAAATGCTCGGCCGGGACCGAGTTTAAGTTGGACACCGACCTAAATGAGTTGCAGCGCGATGACGTTGTGATGATTTGCGGTGGCGTCGACGTGCAGGCCGCGACAACCAAAAAGGTTCTGAACTGGGTCCGGCGTGAAGCACGGCGTGGCCTCAAGATCGGGGGGTTGTGCACAGCTGCCTATACGTTGGCTAAAGCTGGTTTGCTGGACGGTAAACGCGCAACCATTCACTGGGAAAACGCAGACAGCTTTGTTGAGGAATTTGATGAGGTCGAGCTGACCAAGTCTGTTTTCCAAATTGATGGAAACCGGATGACAACGGCGGGCGGGACGTCGTCGATTGATCTGATGCTGAAGATTATTGCCGATGACTACGGTGAAGATCTTGCCAATGCCGTCGCCGATCAAATGATCTATTCCTCGATCCGTACCGATCAGGACACTCAGCGTCTGTCCACACCTACCCGGATCGGCGTTCGGCATCCAAAGCTTAGCCAAGTTATCCTGATGATGGAAAAGAACATCGAAGAGCCGATCTCGCCCTCGATTCTGGCCAAAGACGTGGGTATGTCGACCCGTCAGTTGGAACGCCTGTTCCGCCGCTATCTAAGCAGGTCGCCCAAGCGGTATTACATGGAGCTGCGCCTGCACAAGGCGCGCAACTTGCTGATGCAAACCGATATGAGTGTGATCAACGTGGCCCTGGCCTGTGGCTTTGCCTCACCCAGCCATTTCTCGAAATGCTATCGTGCGCATTACAACACGACGCCGTACCGCGAACGCGGAGCCCAAGCCGGGCGGCTTTCCGTCTGACCAGGCTTATAGGGTCTTAGCAAAGTAGTGTAGATGCGGCCTCAGCATAGGCTGATCCAAATAGGTGGTCGTCTCGATGGGTTCGGAAAGCTCTTCAAATCCCAATTTCGGATAGAGGTTCCGCATCTCGATATTCGGCGTAAGCGTGTCGGCCACCAGGCGCTTTAGCCCCAAGGAACGCGCCGCGTCCTCTCGCGCTTGAATCAAGGCTCGCCCTGCACCTGTACCGCGCGCAGTTTCTGTCACGAACACCCGTTTCAGTTCACCAGTTTCCTTATCCAGACGTTTCATCATGCCGCATCCTATGATCTGACCTGTGCGGCCTCTCGCCAGAACCAGGCACCCGTTCGGCGGTAGATAGTCATCCGACCGCGCCCAAAACTCTGCCAATGCGCTTTTCGGAGCAGCCGGGTCTATTTCAAACCCCATGGCCGTCATGCGTTGAACGATCAACGCATAGTACTGGGACAGGATTCCGTTCAGCTCCTCGTGATCTGGCAGGTCGTCACACATTTCTATCGAGAAGTCGCGCAATGGACAGCACCCTGATATGACCCTGATGCCCCAAAACAAGCCTGGTTCAGGGTCAACAGTCAAGGATCGAGGCCAGCACCCTATGTGTCAGGCGAAAGCCGGAAAACGGCTCCTTGTCCCACGGAAATGAACCAGATCGTTCCGTCCGGTGCTTCGACGATATCCCGAACGCGTTCCGTTTCGGGGCCTTTGATCTGTTCGACTTCTTTCAGGGGGGCACCTGTTAGTCGGGCGATATAGTCGAACTTAAGAGATCCAACGAAAATATCCCCTGCCCATTGCGGCCACAGTTTTCCCGAATAGACCAACAAGCCGGACGGAGCGATGGACGGATCCCAATAGTGACGCGGCTGCTCCATTCCGTCCTTGGCGGTACCTTCGCCAATACTTTGTCCGGAATAGTGCTTTCCGTATGAAATCACGGGCCATCCATAGTTTAAGCCGGGGCGGATCAAGTTCACTTCGTCGCCTCCGCGCGCACCATGTTCCGATGTCCAAAGCTGGCCTTGGGCGTCCAGCCCCGCACCTTGTGGATTTCGGTGCCCATAGGACCAAATCTCGGGCCGAATATCGGCTTGGCCCACGAACGGGTTATCCGCGGGGACAGAGCCGTCGCGATTGATGCGGACCACTGTACCAATATGGTTCGACCTGTCTTGCGCCTGAGGACGATCACCGCGATCTCCGATTGTGACGAACAGTCTCCCGTCCGTCGCTTCGACCACCCGCGAGCCGAAATGGCGACCGCCCGAGCCTCCCGGCAGCGCCTCAAAAATCACCCGTAGGTTCGTCAAACGATCTCCACTTTCCGACAAACGCGCCACGGCAAGTGCAGTCCCAGCACCACCCCGCTGTGATTTTGAAAATGTCAGGAAAATTTCACGGCTCTGGTCAAAATCCTTTGGTACCGTGACATCCAGCAACCCACCCTGCCCGTTCGCAACCACTTTCGGAACATCGCGCACAGGGTTGGCTGTTCCTTCTGCGACATACAACAACTCACCATCCCGTTCGGTCACGAGAAATGCGCCGTTGGGCAGAATACCGATGGCCCATGGCGTATCCAGGTCCTCGACCATCGTGTCGACCTGAACATTCCCGGCGGAGGTTTTCAGCGTATCCGCCGAAGCGGAACCCGTGCCGAACATAAAAACAAGAATCGCAAATACCCGAACCGTCATGTTTTTCACCTTGGAACCGCTGTGTTAGCACTAAGAAAACAAATAGGTTTCCTCTCGACAAAAACACGTTTTCGTTAGGACTTTTCTTTTCCGAACAGCTTGCCTAGGGTCGTGACCAGAACGAATACGTTCACAATAGGGAGTAACCATATGAAAAAGCTGCTTACTGCAACTGCAGCATCCGCTCTGCTGGCTGGTCCGGCACTGGCCGAAGACATTTCGCTGGGCGTTCTGTTTGGCTTCACCGGCCCGATTGAATCGCTGGCCCCGGCCATGGGTTCGGGTGCCGAGATGGCGATGGCCGAGGTCACCGAATCCGGCAAGCTGCTGGATGGCACCAAAGTGACCGCGTCGCGTGCAGACACTGGCTGTATCGACAATGGTCTGGCCACCTCGAACGGGGAACGCATGATCGCGGATGGCGTTGCCGGCATCATTGGCGGCGATTGCTCGGGCGTGACCGGCGCGATCCTGCAGAACGTCGCGATCCCGAACGGCATGGTGATGATTTCGCCGTCGGCGACCTCGCCCGGCCTGTCGACCATGGAAGACAACGGCCTGTTCTTCCGCACCGCCCCGTCGGACGCGCGTGAAGGTCAGGTGATGGCGGACATCCTGAATGACCGTGGTATCAGCTCGATTGCTTTGACCTACACCAACAACGACTACGGCAAGGGTTTGGCAGACGCGATCCAGTCCTCGTTTGAGGCGTCAGGTGGCGAAGTGACCATCGTTGCCGCACACGAAGACGGCAAAGCCGACTACTCGGCCGAAGTGGGCGCGCTGGCCTCGGCCGGTGGCGACATTCTGGTTGTCGCGGGTTATCTCGACCAAGGTGGTCTGGGCATCATCCAGTCGGCGCTGGACAGCGGTGCGTTTGACACATTCGGTCTGCCCGGCGGCATGATCGGTGACTCGCTGCCCAACAATGTTGGCCCCGACCTGAACGGTTCGTTCGGTCAGATCGCCGGTTCGGGTGGTGAAGGTGCTGAGAAGTACTTTGCCATGGCCGAAGCTGCAGGTTTCGACGGTTCGTCGCCTTATTCGCCGGAAAGCTATGACGCGGCTGCGCTGTTCATGCTGGCGATGCAGGCGGCTGGGTCCACCAACCCCGCTGACTACGGTGCGAAAATCATGGATGTCGCCAATGCTCCGGGCGAAAAAATCTATCCCGGTGAGCTGGCCAAGGGTCTGGAACTGTTGGCTGCGGGTCAGGACATCGACTATGTCGGCGCGTCGGGCGTTGAGCTGATCGGCCCCGGTGAAAGCGCGGGCTCGTATCGCGAGATCGAAGTGACCGACGGCGAGAACAAGACCGTTAACTTCCGTTGATCGACACGTGTAAGTCATAAAAACAAGCAGCCCGGGCCTTGTGCCCGGGCTGTTTCAATGACAAAAGCCCGCACCATTCGTACAGGGATGTGGCAACAACGCCGGAAAACGGCGGCTAGGGGATAAGATGATCGTCGTCGAAGACGTGCACAAGCATTTCGGCGGGTTTCATGCGGTGGACGGGGCATCGCTGGAAATCCAAAAGGGCTCGATCACCGGTCTGATCGGACCGAACGGGGCCGGAAAAACCACTCTGTTCAATGTGATCGCGGGCGTTCTGCCGCCGACCAGCGGGAAGGTCCATATGGATGGTGAGGATATCACCGGCCTGCCCCCGCATGAGCTGTTTCACAAGGGCCTGCTGCGCACCTTCCAGATTGCGCATGAGTTCTCTTCGATGTCCTGCCGCGAGAATCTGATGATGGTTCCGGGGGCGCAATCGGGTGAATCGCTTTGGAACACGTGGTTCGGCCGAAAGCGTATCGCCGATGAAGAACGCGCTTTGAAGGCCAAGGCCGATGAGGTGCTGGAATTCCTGACCATCGAACATCTGGCCGATCATAAGGCCGGTCAGGTCTCGGGCGGGCAGAAGAAACTGCTGGAACTGGGCCGCACCATGATGGTCGACGCCAAGATCGTGTTTCTGGACGAAGTTGGCGCGGGCGTTAACCGCACCCTGCTGATGACCATCGCTGACACCATCCTGCGCCTGAACAAGGAACGCGGCTATACCTTCGTGGTCATCGAGCATGACATGGATTTCATCGGCAAGATCTGCGACCCGGTCATCTGTATGGCCGAGGGCAAGGTGCTGGCCGAAGGCACTCTGGATCAGATCAAGGCCAATGAGCAGGTGATCGAAGCTTATCTGGGCACCGGCCTCAAGAACAAAGACAAGCTGGAGGCGGGCGCATGAGCGACAACCCCTACCAGGATGACAAGGGCAACAAGGACGCCTCGATCACCAATACGCATGGTGTCGGCACCATGACCCCCGCCCATCGCACAAGCGGTGAGACGCACAAGGTCGAAGGCGGCCCCTTCCTGATCGGCGACACCATGACCGGCGGCTATGGCAAGGGTCCAGACATCCTGCACGACTGCACCATCGCCGTGGAAAAGGGTGAGATTGCGGTAATCGTCGGCCCCAATGGCGCGGGCAAATCCACCGGGATGAAAGCCGTGTTCGGCATGCTGGACGTGCGCTCGGGCGCGGTGCGGCTAGACGGTGAGGACATTACCAACCTCAGCCCACAAGATAGGGTGATGCGCGGGATGGGCTTTGTGCCGCAGACCTCGAACATCTTCACGTCGATGACGGTAGAAGAAAACCTTGAGATGGGCGCTTTCATCCGCCGCGACGATATTTCGGGAACGATGGAACAGGTCTATGACCTCTTCCCCATCCTGCGCGACAAGCGCAACCAAGCGGCGGGAGAGCTGTCGGGCGGTCAACGCCAACAGGTCGCCGTGGGCCGCGCGCTGATGACACAACCTAAGGTGCTGATGCTGGACGAACCGACCGCTGGTGTCTCGCCCATTGTTATGGATGAGCTGTTTGACCGGATCATCGAGGTCTCGCGTACCGGGCTGCCGATCCTGATGGTCGAACAGAACGCCCGTCAGGCGCTGGAGATCGCGGATAAGGGATATGTGCTGGTTCAGGGGCGGAACGCCTATACCGGCACGGGCAAGGAATTGCTGGCCGATCCCGAAGTGCGTAAGAGCTTCTTGGGGGGGTGAGTTGAGAACCGTATTGATTGTCGCATTTACCTCTTTTTGCAGTTCAGCATGGGCAGCCCCCTTCATACTGCAAGAAATCTGCACAAACGTGGAGAACTGTGAGGGCGATGAGTTCACGCTTGAACTATTGGGCACACCTCCCGAGCGTATAAAGAGTAGCTTCGGAGATTTTTCAGTCGATAGGATCGCCAGAGCAGGCGAGATCACCTCGAAAATTCGTTTGTCCGATGGGCAAGAGTGGACCGCCACTTCACAAAACGACTTACTGACGGCGTTCCGGGTCGAAGGTGATAAACACGAGAATATGTATGTGACAAAGACTTCGACCACCGAACTATCAGTGACGTTTCTAACCCAACCGCTGCGCTATGCCGACTATACGAAAGCTAGCAACGGACGACGCGCATTCTCAGGCAAATGCGAGCAGGAGTTTTAATGGACTTCCTCAACGCCCTTGTGGCGCTCTCCAACTTCGTTCTTGTTCCCGCAATCGCCTATGGCAGCCAGTTGGCACTGGGCGCTTTGGGGGTGACGCTGATCTACGGCATCCTGCGGTTCTCGAACTTTGCTCATGGCGATACGATGGCCTTTGGCGCGATGATCGCCGTTCTGGTCACGTGGGGTCTGCAGGCCGCCGGGGTCAGTTTCGGGCCGCTTCCGACCGCTTTGCTGGCCCTGCCCTTTGCCATTCTCGGCTGCATCGTTCTGGTGCTGGTCACCGACCGGCTGGTTTACAGGTTCTACCGAGAACAAAAGGCCAAACCGGTCATTCTGGTGATCGTGTCGATGGGCGTGATGTTCATCATGAACGGCATTGTGCGATTCATCATCGGCCCGGATGATCAACGCTTTTCGGACGGCGCACGGTTCATCGTCTCGGCGCGTGACTTCAAAGCGATGACCGGCCTGCGTGAGGGGCTGGCGATCAAGACCTCTCAGGGCATTACTGTGGTCGTGGCCGTTGTCGCCGTGGTGCTGCTGTTCTGGTTCCTGAACAAAACCCGCACCGGCAAGTCGATGCGTGCCTATTCGGATAACGAGGATCTGGCCCTGCTGTCCGGCATCAACCCCGAGCGTGTGGTGATGATCACATGGATCATCGTTGCTGCACTGGCGACCACGGCAGGTGTGCTCTATGGCCTCGACAAAAGCTTTAAGCCCTTCGTCTATTTCCAGCTTCTGCTGCCGATTTTTGCCTCGGCTATCGTGGGTGGCTTGGGCAACCCACTAGGCGCCATCGCGGGTGGCTTCATCATCGCGTTTTCCGAAGTGACCATCACCTATGCGTGGAAAAAGGTGCTGACCTATCTGGCACCGGAAAGCCTGGAGCCTTCTGGATTGGTTCAGTTCCTGTCCACCGATTACAAATTCGCCGTCAGCTTTGCCATTCTGCTGATCGTGCTTCTGTTTAAGCCCACGGGCCTGTTCAAGGGGAAAGCGGTATGACCGAGCCCGTCAAAAACACGCTGCTTTTTGTGGCCGTTGCCAGCCTGATCCTGCTGTCCGGTTTCACGCAAAGCTGGAACTCGGCCATATTGATCCTGAACATGGGGCTGATCTCGGCCATCATGGCGATCGGGGTAAACCTGCAATGGGGATTTGCCGGTCTGTTCAACGTCGGTGTCATGGGGTTTGTGGCCTTGGGCGGGTTGGCGGTTGTTCTGGTCTCGACACCGCCGACACCCGGTGCGTGGGTCGCAGGCGGGTATGGGGTTATACTGTCGCTAGTGCTAGGTGCAGCGACCGTGGTGGCGGCCGTCGTGACCGCTCGGAAATTACCAAAAGGTCGTGTTCAGACATTGACGATTGTGGCCATCCTCATTGTCGGGTTTTTCATCTACCGCGCGGTATTTGACCCCAATGTCGCGGCGATCGAGGCGATCGACCCGGCCGTAGCGGGTAACATCGGCGGCTTGAACCTGCCGGTCCTGATCGCGTGGCCCGCTGGCGGTCTTTTGGCAGCCGGGGCCGCTTGGTTGATCGGAAAAACTGCACTGGGGTTGCGATCCGACTATCTTGCCATCGCGACTTTGGGGATTGCCGAAATCGTCATCGCCATCATGAAAAACGAGGATTGGCTGGCCCGCGGCGTCAAGAATGTCTACGGCATTCCGCGCCCGGCACCTGTGGTGGGATATGAGGTCGAATTGCAAGCAGATCCCGGTTTCATCGCTCGCGCCGAATGGCTGGGTCTTGATCCCGTTACGGCCTCGACGCTTTCGGTCAAGCTGGGCTATTCGCTGCTGTTCACCATAGTGCTGCTGGTGCTGCTATGGATGGCGCAGATGGCGCTGAAAAGCCCATGGGGCCGCATGATGCGCGCCATTCGTGACAATGAAGTCGCGGCCGAAGCGATGGGCAAGGACGTCACGCGCCGGCACCTGCAAATCTTTGTTCTTGGCTCTGCAATCTGTGGCATCGCTGGCGCAATGATGACCACGCTGGACGGGCAGCTGACGCCAGGCACCTACAACCCGCTGCGTTTTACCTTCCTTGTGTGGGTCATGGTGATCGTCGGCGGTTCGGGTAACAATTTCGGAGCGGTTTTGGGAGCGTTCTTGATCTGGTTCCTGTGGGTTCAGGTGGAACCCATCGGTCTTTGGCTGATGAACCTGATCACGTCCGGAATGCCCGAAGGAAGTGCGCTGAAAGCCCACTTGATCGAAAGTGCCGCGCATATGCGCCTGTTTACTATGGGGCTGATATTGCTGATCGTTCTCAGGTTCAGCCCCCGTGGCCTCATTCCGGAAAAATGATCACTTCATCTTGAGAGGCACTACAATCACGCCCGATTTCGGGCGTGATTTCTTGATTTACCCGCCTCTCCCGTCTAGAGCACGTTACAAACCTTGCGGCCCCAGGAAAATTTCCGGTGTTTACCGGAATTTAGACAATCCGCTTGAGACTGCGACCAAACACTCACAATAAAGAGTTCACATGATTATGACACTAGCCAAACCAATCCTTTTTCTGACGCTGATCGCTGGGCTGACAGGGTGTGTTCCAAGCCCCGAAGACTTTGAAACCACCCCGGTGAAAATCCAGACGCCCGAAGGTGAAATCACCTGTCAGCTTTACCGCCAGGATCGCGTGATCTGGGACCGGGCCATTGATTTCCCTGCGACCAAGCTGACGGTTCCTCAGGCCGATGCCTATTGCAAGCAGGAAGGCCAGCGCCGCCTGAAAGGTTGATCTTTTGGCCGGGAAAGCAGCCTGTTTTCCCGGCTTTACCTGCTTTTGAATAAACCCCCAAGAATTCCGCGGACAATACGCCGGCCAGTGGTTCCTTTCAGCTCTTTGATGACAGCTTCACTCATGGCGGTCGCGAACGTGTCTTTCTTGCGCGATTCTCGGGAAGAGGAGCGTCCGACACGACTGCCTGAATATCTGCGGGCTGTTGCGAACTCTCGTTCGGCTACGGACTTGGTTTCGATCTCTTCCTCGGCCTGTTGAGCCGCCTGAGCAGCGGCATCGGCCCGTGACTGCAAAATCTCGAACGCCGACTTTCGGTCCTTCAAGTCACGGTATTTCTGTTGCATGGGCGAAGCATCAATGACCGCTTGCCGTTCGGCTGAGGTGATGGGTCCAAGGTGAGTCCCTGGCGGGCGGATCAGCGTGCGCTCGACAATTCCGGGCACACCCTTTTTTTGCAGCATCGAGGTGACAGCTTCGCCGACGCCGACTTCACGAATTGCTGCCTCGGTGTCGAAGGCGGGGTTTTCGCGATATGTCTCCGCGGCCAGACGCAGATTTTTTCGATCCCGTGCAGTGAACGCACGCAGCGCATGTTGAACGCGGTTTCCAAGCTGCCCAAGAATATCCTCGGGGATGTCAGCAGGGTTCTGCGAGATGAAATACACTCCCACACCTTTGGATCTGATCAGGCGTGCGACTTGCTCGACCTTGTCGACAAGGATCTTTGGCGCGTCTTCAAACAGCAGATGCGCTTCGTCGAAAAAGAACACCAGCTTAGGCTTTTCGGGGTCGCCGACCTCGGGCAGTTCCTCGAACAACTCGCTGAGCAGCCACAGAAGGAATGTCGCATAAAGGCGGGGCGACCCCATCAGCTTGTCCGACGCCAGAATGTTGACCATCCCCTGCCCCTGTGCGTCGGTGCGCATTAAATCCGCCAACTCGAGCGCTGGTTCTCCAAACAGATTGGTCCCGCCCTGATTTTCAAGCACCAAGAGGCGTCGCTGAATAGCTCCGATCGATGCCGTCGAGACATTTCCGAACCGAAGTGACAGTTGCGACCGGTTCTCGCCGATCCAAACAAGCAACGACTGCAGGTCCTTCAGGTCCAAAAGGGGCATTCCTTCATCGTCTGCCACTCGGAAAGCTATATTCAGGATGCCTTCCTGCGCCTCACTCAGATCCATCAGGCGGGACAAAAGCAGCGGGCCCATTTCGGTCACTGTTGTACGGACCGGATGGCCCTGCTCGCCGAACAAATCCCAAAAAGTAACCGGGCAAGCGCCGTAGACGTAATCCGTAAACCCAATACGCTCGGCGCGTTCCTGAAAAGTCCGGTGAAGCTTATGAGTTTCGCTTCCCGCCTTGGCCAACCCGGACAAATCCCCTTTGACGTCGGATAGGAAAACGGGAACGCCGGCTTGCGAAAATCCCTCGGCCAAAATCTGCAACGTCACTGTTTTGCCAGTTCCCGTCGCTCCGGCGATCAGGCCGTGCCGGTTGGCGTATTTCAATGCAAGGGCCTGCGGCTGCCCATAATCCTCACCACCACCGCCCAAGAAGATACTGTTTTCCATAGATTTTCAGCCTTGATTTGAACCGATCTGTCCTCACCATACAAATTTAACATTTGCCTGCGATAGTCTAATCGCTGCCTTCGCGTTTAAGCGCGTGGGTGGCAATCTTCCTCCCTGTCGACTGGCCGCGCCTTATGGCGCGGCTTTTTTGGACAAATCACGCTTTTGAGATTAAAATTTCAGGTTAGCAGTTGACCGTTGCGCTCCCCTTTCGTAACGTCTGCGCATAACTAAGTCGGCCAGTCCGACGGGGAGAAAATTCTATGAAAGGGAGCCGCTCCACCGGCTCCCTTTCTACATCTGGTGCTGGTTTCACGATATCGTATAAACCGGCAAAAATCCGACCAGATTATCGGCTTGGTCCACCTTAGCGACTGACACTGCCGATTAGGGATGCTAGACGAGAAAAAAAGATCAATCACCTGACCGAGGCATTCATGATCAAGAACACTCTATCTTATAGCTTGCTTGCGACCGCGCTCTGGTGCGGTGCTACTTTTGCACAGGAAGCCGCGCAAGACAGCGAAACGCCACAAACACAGGTCGGAAGCGATCTGGACCTGGGCGAAGCCGGCCCGCGCGTGGGCGAGCAATATGTCAAGGAACAATCCGGCGACTGGGATATCACTTGCCTGAAGACAGAAAACGGAGACGATCCCTGCTTGATGCGTCAGGTTCTGAACGGTCAAGAAGGGCAGCCCATTGCCGATATCACGGTCACCAAACTGCCCGAAGGTTCCGCCGCGATTGCCGGCGCAACCGTTCTTGTCCCTCTGGAAGTTCTTCTGCAGGCGCAGATTGCGCTATCAATAGATGGTGCCCCAGGCCGCCGCTATAATTACCACCACTGCAACCCTGTGGGTTGTCTGGCGCAGCTAGGGTTCACGCAAGGCGATGTCGACGCGATGAAAGCCGGAACCAAAGCCGTGCTCTCACTGGTATCTGTGGTAGCGCCGACGCAGTTGTTGGAACTAGAAGTTTCTCTGGCCGGGTTCACTGCCGGATTTGACGGACTGCAAGCGCAGCAGAATTGATACCCGATACAAAAAAGAGGCGGCTTTTCAGATCAGCCGCCTCGAATGTTTAGGGCCTTAGACCTGCTTCAAGGCCAGCACAGCGTTCAGACCGCCGAATGCAAACGCATTGCTGAGCGCGACATCAACCTTAGATTCTCGCGCCTCGTTTGGGACTACGTCCAGTGCGCATTCAGGATCGGGTTCTTCGTAGCCGATAGTCGGAGCAATGACGCCGTCGCGCAGCGCCATTATACAGGCCAACAACTCAACCGCACCGGTTCCGCCGATCAAATGGCCATGCATGGACTTGGTGGATGAGATCATCAGATCATCCGCATGCGGGCCGAACACATCCGCAACCGCCGCGCATTCTGTTTTGTCATTTGCCGCTGTTCCGGTGCCGTGGGCGTTGATATATCCCACCTGATCCGCGTTGATACCCGCATCGGACAAAGCACCCGAAATCGCACGTGCAGCCCCTTGTTTGCTGGGCATGACGATATCGGCCGCATCCGAGGTCATGGCAAAACCGACCACCTCGCACAGGATGTCAGCGCCGCGCGCACGTGCGTGTTCGTATTCTTCAAAGACAAAGACGCCCGCGCCTTCGCCTTGGACCATTCCGTTTCGGTTGGCACTAAAAGGACGGCAGGCATCTTTGGACATCACCCGCAGCCCTTCCCATGCCTTGACCCCGCCAAAGCATAGCATGGATTCCGCGCCACCGGTCAACATCGCCGGGGCCGCTCCGCTGCGGACCATCTGAAACGCCAACGCCATGGCATGGTTGGACGATGCACAGGCTGTCGATACGGTAAAGCTGGGCCCCTTAAGGTTATACTCCATTGAAACATGGCTGGCTGCCGCGTTGTTCATCAACTTGGGCACGACGAATGGATGAACCCGGTTTTTACCATCCTCATAGACCGAGCGGTAATTGTCATCCCAAGTCGATACACCGCCCCCAGCGGTTCCCAGAACAACGCCTGAACGCGCGGCCAAGTCGCCGTGGAACTCGATGCCAGACTGTTCTATCGCCTCTTTCGCAGCGGTCAGAGTGAATTGCGTGAACCGGTCATACAGGCTCATTTGTTGACGGTTAAAACGGCCCTCGGCCTCGAACCCGCGGACTTGACCGCCAATTTTGATGGCCAGCCGTTCGACGTCACGAAACTCGAGATCCGAAATTCCGCAACGCCCTTCGCGCATCGCCTCAAGCGTCGCGGGAACGGAATGGCCCAACGAGTTGATCGTTCCGGCCCCGGTAATAACAACGCGTTTCATGATCCTGTGTCAGACCTTTTCCGACACGAGTTTTTCAATGCCCGCAATGATTGCCGCCACGTTCGAGATGTCAAAATCGCTGGCCGACGGTTCGTTCGCATTGAACGGGACCGAGACGTCAAACTCTTCCTCGATGGCGAAAATGCTCTCGACCAGTCCAAGGCTGTCGATTCCCAGATCCTCGAGCGTACTATCGGGCGTCACATCCGAAGGTTCCAGCACGGCCTGCTCGGCGATGATGGCGATGACGCGGTCGGTGATGCTCATGTCGATCCTCTGATTATCACATTGAGGATGATTTAATCGCTCGGCGACTGTTTGAAAACAGCCTTTTTCAGCGCCTCGACGTCACGCGCCATGCGCGGTAAACGCCGTTGAGCTTTGTAAACGTCCGTATGAGTTTCCATCTTGATACCCGGATACCCCATGATCACACGGCCTGCTGGTACGTTGGACAAGATTTTTGTACCGCCGCCTGAGATCACCCCGTCACCGATAAATATGTTGTCGACAACGCCGGTCTGACCGCCCAGAACCACGTTATTTCCGATCTCAACCGATCCAGATACGCCGGTCTGACCGCACAGAAGGCAATCGCGACCAACCCGCGTATTGTGGCCGACATGCACAAGGTTATCCAGTTTTGAGCCATCGCCGATCCGGGTGTTCCGGATTGTGCCATTGTCCACGGTGCAATTCGCTCCGACCTCGACATCATCCCCAATCTCGACGGCACCAAGCGAGTGGATGCGCAGCCAGCTTTGCGCGCGCGCATCGCCCTTGTCGCCCATAGTCTTGCGTACGTTTTCGACGTCCGAGACCTCGGGGGTCACAAAGCTGAACCCGTCCCCGCCAATCCGTGCACCTGGTTGCGCGATAAAACGGTCCCCAATGACAGCACGGGCCCCTATGCTGACCATCTCGCGCAGCAAGGCGTTTTTGCCAAGAACAGCGTCCATACCAATGACGCAATGGCTGCCAATCACCGAGCCTTCGCCGATCTTCACACGCGCTCCGATCACTGCAAGAGGGCCAACCGATACATCTTCACCCAGCTCTGCCGACGGGTCGACAACGGCTGAGGGGTGAATGCCCGGTTCAATCCCCTGCCCGCGATCCAACATCGCAGTAATACCAGCCATGGCCATACGAGGGCGTGGAACAAAGATCGCGGCGGACAATCCCAAAGCCTGCCAATCGGCTCCTTCCCACAACACCGCCGAACGGGCCGCTCCGACACCAAGTGCCTCGGCATATTTGGGCGACATTGCCATTGCCAGATCATTCGAGCCCGCATCTGCGGGTTCCGCGGCGCGTTGGATCGTCAGCGATGTGTCGCCCTCGCAGGTCGCGCCCAAAGCGTCGGAAATCTGCTGGATGGTATAGTTCATGTCGGGTTCCCCGGATTAAGGATAACCCGGTGATTACCCCTGAACGTCCGGCAGGGCTACCCCTGCTTTCTGCAGAGCCTCCCAGATTTTCTGATCGCGGCCGTAAACGTCACGGCGATACTGCACATCCCCTTTCGGGCCGATATAGGCTGTCCGGTAAATCAAGTGAACCGGCACGTGCTGTTCGAGCGGAACGGTTGTTTCCTTACCGGTGGACAAAACACGTTGAAAGAATGCCTTGGGATCTTCTTCCTGCTTGGCCAGCAACGCATAGGCAAACTCGAACGGTTGGGCCAGTCGGATGCACCCATGCGAGAACGCGCGCGTTTCCCGGGCAAACAGGCTTTTCTGCGGCGTATCATGAAGGTAGATGTTGTACTGGTTGGGGAACATGAACTTCACCAAGCCCAACGCATTGCTTTTGCTGGGGGGTTGACGCATCGCGAATGGGAAGTTCCGTGCCGTGTATTGCGAAAAATCAACTGCTCCACGATCGACCTGACGACCGCTGCGATCTGTAATGTGGATATGATTAACTGCATTCGGGTTGGATTGCAGTTGCGGTAAATATTCCTTGGTGATGATCGAGCGCGGCACATACCAGCTGGGGTTGATCACCATATGCTCCATCTTATCCGAGAATTCCGGGCTCCGACGATCGTGAACATTTTTGCCAATAACTGCGCGGGTTTCGAAGGTTGCCAGCCCATCATCCACAATTTTGGCGGAAAAATCCGCCTGATTTACCAGGATGTGACGCTGTCCCCGCTCGCGGGGCAACCAGCGTTCGCGTTCGAGTGCGACGTATACGGATTTCAGACGGTCTGACGCGCTTCGGTTCAACTCGGTGATCGTGCCCTGCCCGACCACCCCATCCGATGCGAGACCATGCGCGGTTTGGAAAGCCTTCACTGCTGCAAGTAGTTCTTTGTCAAACTTGGGGCTTGCCGACGGTTTCATATACCCCATCGTGATCAGCCGATTGCGCAGCTTGATGACGTTTGGCCCGGTGTCACCGAATTCCAACTTGTCGATGGGCACACCAGCGCCCCATCCGCCCTGATCAACCAATGTCTGCAGGGCTAGCTTTTGCTTCATCAATGCGCGGTATTGCGCAGTCTGGGGCGGCAAACCGTCTATATAGGACGCACCGCCAGCAATGACGCCGCGCAAATGATCCTTGGTTGATCTTCTCTGGACTTTACGCACCAGACCGTCGTCAATTTCGGAAGGGCGCAACGCCCCCGAGTGCATGTCATTTGCATAGCGAACAAAAGCACGGGTCAACGAGATCTCGATCGCGCCGATTTCGCGCAGAGAACGAGCATCTTCCATTTTGGCCATAAGGCCCTGCGCGCCATATTTATCTTCCGGCAACCCGTGTAAATGCACCGAAGACAATGCCCGCATCAAATGCGCGCGGCGCGCTTGGTGTTCTTTCGACGTCCCTGTCCAGATTGGCGCGAACCCGGTTTCTCGATAGAAGTCCGCAATACCAGATCCCGCAGGTGCAAACTCGGCAACGGCCATTTGAAAGCTGGTCGCGGGCGCACGTTCCGCATGCGCAAAGCTGACAGATGCGGTGACACAAGCCGCGATTACTAAACCGGTACAAGTACGAAAAAACGTTCGCATGGGATGACCTTGACTAAACAATGACTTATGCGTCGCACTGGACGCGTTCAGACAATATGGTTTTCCTCATAACCTTATGTCCATTCACAAATACCTCAATTTGACGCTTCTTTATCCGCGTGATGCGCGTTTGCATCGGACACCCAAAAACCGAAGTAACCTGCCCTAAGTTTAAACAGAAAAGCGTCATCTGCGCAAAAAACTGCCGAAAATTCCCCCTTGAAAAGATGAATATGAAAGACTTCTTGGCGCTCTTCCGCGACTGTGCCATAAATTCGCCACCTGGGATGGGAAAAAATTAAGAACGCGCGCGTAACATCGTGTGCAGGCAGGAACAGTACGGGACGAAACATAAAATGACGACGAGCAGTTCCTCGGGCATGACCCGGCGGGCCCTATTGGGCGCATTTGCGGCAACAGCAGTAGTTGCAGCACCGACATATTCAAACGCAGCAGGTTTCCTCCGCGGTGGCGGCGATATTCGTCGTATCCGTATGTATTCCGGTCGCACAGGCGAGCGGATTGATATGATATATTGGGTTGATGGCAAGTACATCAAGGACGCTGTCAAAGAAGTGAATCACTTCATGCGTGACTGGCGGACGGACCAAGTCAAAGACATGGACCTGCGCACTATCGACATCATGGCCGCTTCGCATAATCTACTGGACGCAAACGAACCTTATATGCTGCTGTCGGGATACCGGTCGCCACAGACTAATGCGATGCTGCGGTCTCGCTCGCGTCGCGTGGCAAAGAATTCCCTTCACATGAAAGGCCAGGCTGCAGATTTGCGTCTTGCTTCTCGGTCGGTTTCGCAGATGGCGAAGGCTGCGATTTCATGCCGTGCGGGCGGTGTCGGTAAATACTACCGTTCGAACTTTGTTCATATGGATTGCGGCGAAGTCAGGTCCTGGGGCGGTTGATACCTGCTAAAGACCATGTCTTCTCTAGCTGGCAGGCGCGATTCTTTCGCGCCTTTGTCTTTGCCGGGTCATCCAACCGAGATACCGACCAAGTGTTTGGCCTAAGTTGTTCTGGTTGACGTAAAACCGGCCCCGTTGAGCCTTTTTCGACGCTACAAACAAGTTACTTGCCGATGATTCAGCGCGGGGGTGCTGGAATCTGCACATCGAAAACCGGCCACCTCTCGCAAAAGGTTTCGACAAAAAAACGGCCGCAATTTCTTGCGACCGTTCGGAATTCGGGGTTCGAAACGATTAACGTTTTGAGAACTGGAACGAACGACGAGCTTTTCGCTTACCGTATTTCTTACGTTCCACAACGCGGCTGTCGCGGGTCAGGAAGCCAGCGGCTTTCAGAGCACCACGCAGCGAGGGATCGTACAGTTGCAGCGCTTTCGAGATGCCGTGCTTGACCGCACCGGCCTGACCGGTCAGGCCACCGCCTTTTACGGTTGCGACAACGTCGAACTCACCTTCAACACCAGCCACCTGGAATGGCTGGCGCAGGATCAGCTGCAGAACGGGGCGAGCAAAGTACTTGTCCTGATCTTTGCCGTTCACGGTAACCTTACCGGAACCCGGCTTGATCCAAACGCGGGCAACAGCGTCTTTACGCTTGCCGGTGGCGTAGGAACGGCCCAGCTCGTCACGGACGGGCTCGCGCACGATGACTTCCTCAGCCACGGTTTCAACGCCTGCGACGGCGCTCAGCTCTTCGAGAGTATTGATCTGATCAGCCATCGGTCATTAGCTCCGGGTGTTTTTCTTGTTCATGGACTTCACGTCCAGAACTTCGGGCGCTTGCGCCTCGTGGGGATGCTCGGCACCAGCGTAAACGCGCAGATTGGTCATCTGCTTGCGCGCCAGACGGTTGCCCGGCAGCATGCGCTTGACTGCTTGGGTTACGACGCGCTCGGGGTGTGCACCTTCCAGGATTTGCTGTTTGGTGCGCGACTTGATGCCGCCCGGGTGGCCAGTGTGCCAGTAGAAGTTCTCTTCGCGCTTCTTGCCGGTCATCTGGATTTTGTCAGCGTTGATCACGATGACATTGTCGCCCATGTCCATGTTCGGGGTGAACGACGCTTTGTGCTTGCCACGCAGGCGCATGGCGACGATCGAGGCAAGACGGCCCAGAACAACGCCCTCAGCGTCGATCAGGATCCATTTCTTGTCGATGTCTGCAGGTGTTGCAGAAAAGGTTTTCATGGCAGGATATTCCTGTTTGATGTGAAAGACCGCCCCAAGTCAGAGCGGTCCGAATTCGATGGAGCGTATGTAGAGGGGAGTGTGGCGCAGGTCAACAACAGCAATGTCTTTTAAATTACGCAATAACAAAGACTTATAAAATAGGTATTATTTTACCCCAATCTAAACGCTGATTTGCTCGGGCGGATTGTCTAGTAGGTTGCGCAGGCGTTGCATTGCGTCCTCGAACCTTTCCAATGAGACATGGCCGTTCATTGCAATACGCACTGCGTTCGGCGCACGACCATCCCGTAAAGCAAATTCATCAGCCGAACGCAGTTGGATGCCTTCCCGCTCCGCCGCACGACTGAACGCTGCGGCGCGCCAACCGGAGGGCAGGTTTAGCCAGACAAAAGGCACGTCTGGTGCCCAATTCAAGTCAAACCCTCCCAAAGCATTGACAGTCACGCGAACGTATTCACCCATTTTCAGTCGAACATCGCGTGCAATGCGCCGTGTGCGAGGATCGGACAGCATTAACCGGGTCAACTCGGCAAGCGGCTGCGCAAGACCGAAATAACCGTATTCAGCCGACCGACGCAGATCTACACTTCGTTCGCGCGGGGCAATCGCAAAGCCCACGCGCAGCGCAGGTGTCAGTGTTTTTGAGATGGACGACACATGCCATCCCCGCTCGGGAGCCAAGGCACGGTAACTGGGCTCGCGTGCATCGCCCATTCGGTAACAGTCATCTTCGATGATCTGCAGATCAAAGCGGCGGGCAACCTCAACAACCTCTTTGCGCCGCTCTAACGGCGTATGCGCGCCAGTCGGGTTCTGAACTTCCGGAGATACGCAAACAGCTTGGGCTGGGTTCTGGCGCAGAACGTGCTCCATTGCGCTAGGGTCGATTCCCCACTTGTCCATCTTTACGCCGACCACTTCAGAGCGCATGAGTTCCCCGGCTCTGCGGAATCCCGCGTAAGACAAGTCTTCCACCAAAACGATGGGCTTGGGTCCCCGCAGGATGGTTTGGAAGACAAGGCAAAGGCCGTTCTGCCCCCCGTGCGTAAGTACAATGTCATCATGGGACAATGCGCCCAAGGGAAGATCTGACAACCACTCGACCACCGCCTGACGCATGGGTTTGTAAGCATCTCGGGTGGGATAGTTCAGAAACAATCCCGGATCCGCATGCGAAACTTTTTGCAAGCACTCGCGGATCAGGGCCACCTGCCCCACATCGGCCAAGCGGGGGCTGAACAGGCTGACATTTGCGCTATACTTGTCCTCGCGCAAATGCAGTTGCCGTGCCCAAACGTCGTCCAGTATCGGCGATTTTGGAGGGGCAACAAATGTACCACGCCCCACCTCGGCGTGCAGCAACCCCTCATCGGTCAGAATAGTATAGGCGCGCGCCACTGTACCCGGTGTGATTTGTAACCGATACGCCAGCTCCCGGACCGGAGGCAACTTGGCTCCGACTTCCAGTAAGTTGTTATCAATAGCTTTTCGAATTGTATCGGCCACCAGAGTATACTTGGGGCTTTTGGATTTCGGCAGTGATTCCGGCCAAATTGTATCCATTACAATTCTTCCTTTGATTTTGACACAATGCGGAATGTATCAATCACTCATACCGAACATATTACGTTTGTGTCAATACAATTTGAAAGGATACCCAAGATGACACGCGCAATGCACACCCCCGCCCTTTTGTTGCTGAACGACAGCCCTCGGCTGCCGCTGATCGCATCGCTGGCCGTGCAGTTTGCGGCGACTGTCACCAAGTGGGAGCGACAGCGCCGCAGCAGGGTAAATTTGTCAAAGCTGGATGATCGGTTGCTGCGTGATGTCGGGTTGACCCGCCATCAGGCCGACCGCGAAATCAATCGCCCGTTCTGGCACGGGTAACAAATCCCCAGTCCCATTTGGGACCTCTTCCTTGGCCGGGCTTGACCCGGCCATTTTTTATCCGAATGCTGCTGCAGCCGAGCCTTCTGGGGGCAGAGAATAAGTCATTGTTGCACGGGCCACAGGTTTATCTGAGCCCTCCGAAAACATCAGCACATCACCAACGGCCAAAGTTTTTCCAAGTTTCAGCAAGGTGCAATGTGCGATCATGTCCCGCGCTCCATCTGGTTTGCGCATAAAATCCATCGAGCAACCTGTCGTAACAGCCAGAGACTGTCGGCCTTTGCGTGCAAGAATAATCGCGTAAACGCAGACATCCGCCAGACCGAACATCGACGGACCCGAGACAGTTCCCCCCGGCCGCAAATGACGGTCTTCAACGACCAGCCGCATGGTGATTTTGTCTTCGGTCAGATCTTCGACTACGAAATCGCGATGAACTTGCGGAAAGATCTGATGCATGTAGTCGCTTAACTCTTCCCGGTTCAGAACCAATGACATACTTCCCCTCCTCGATTTGCCGACCTAGAGTTGGCCCAACATCAGATCGGAGGGCAAGATGAGAATTCTGGAACGTCGCGACACGGGTGCGGTTGCAAGGTTGAAAATGAACGCACCAGAGCGGCTTAATGCCCTGAGCGACGAAATGCTGGCCGCCTTGCAGGTTGAGTTCGACACGTTGCGCGAAGACCAGACGATCCGCGCTGTGATCCTGTCGGGCGAAGGCAAAGCGTTTTGCGCAGGGCATGACCTAAAACAAATGACTGCTGGTCGTCAGAGCGAAGACGGAGGCAAAGCGTATTTCCAGGATCTTTTTGCCAGATGCGCGCGGATGATGTTGTCGATCCAGTCCCTACCCCAACCCGTCATTGCGCAGGTTCATGGCATTGCGACAGCAGCCGGGTGCCAATTAGTGGCCACCTGCGATCTTGCCGTCGCCGCTGAAGGTACAAGGTTTGGCGTAAATGGGGTAAATATCGGGTTGTTCTGCTCGACGCCGATGGTGGCGCTCAGTCGCAATATTCCGCGAAAGCAGGCGTTTGAAATGCTGACCACAGGCGATTTCATATCCGCTGAGCGCGCAACAGAGCTTGGGCTGGTCAACCGCGTCGTCCCTGAAATGCTGCTTGAACACGAAAGTCAGGCACTGGCGGAAAAGTTGGCAGACAAGCTTGGGTCGGCGGTCAAGATCGGCAAACAAGCTTTTTACCAACAACTCGATATGCCAATCGAAAAAGCCTATGACTATGCCGGTGAGGTAATGGCGCAGAATATGCTGCATCGGGATACCGAGGAAGGAATATCAGCATTTATCGAAAAAAGACCGCCAAATTGGCAGCAATAACGCAAATGTTCTTAAGTATTTTATACACTGTTCGCATTTTTGGACTTTTCAAAAGGGCAACACTGTGGCAATGCTGAGACAAGGCTAAGGCCGATTTACTTATTTTGGGTCGCCGTAGGCGGAAGGTCCCTCCGAGCTGGTCTCTCTCACCAGCGTTGACATTCCCGCAGCGGCGACCCCAAAATTTCCCATAAAATGTAAAAACTCCGTGCCTTGAGGGTTTGCGTTGCTGTGTGCTGTGCCCTATGTGGCAGCGCATGACACAGAAATTGCATATCGTGGGCGGCGGCATGGCCGGGTCCGAGGCGGCCTGGCAGGCTGCGGAAATGGGCGTTGACGTGGTGATCCATGAAATGCGACCCAAAGTGGGCACCTTTGCGCATCAGACTGGAAATCTGGCCGAAATGGTGTGTTCGAACTCGTTCCGGTCCGACGATGATGAGCAGAACGCTGTGGGTCTGTTGCATTGGGAAATGCGGGCAGCCAACGGATTGATCATGACAACCGCGGACACTCATCGCTTGCCTGCGGGCGGAGCGTTGGCCGTGGACCGCGACCCTTTTGCCGAGTCTGTCACAGACAAGCTGCACGCCCATCCACGCGTAGAAGTGACCGGAGAAGAAGTTACTGCCCTGCCCGATGACGGCCACTGGATCATTGCAACCGGTCCACTGACCTCGGCCGCGCTTGGCGAGTCGATCCGTTCTGAGACAGGGGCCGAGTCACTGGCGTTTTTCGATGCAATTGCGCCTATCGTCTACGCAGACAGTATCGACATGAGCAAAGCCTGGATGCAGTCGCGGTATGACAAGGGCAAGACCGAGGAAGAGCGGACCGCATATCTCAACTGCCCCATGGACCGAGACCAGTATGAGGCATTCATCGACGCTCTGCTAGCTGCCGATAAGACCGAATTCCACGAGGGCGAAACGGCGGGCTATTTCGATGGATGTCTGCCGATCGAAGTCATGTCTGAGCGTGGCCGGGAAACGCTGCGCCATGGCCCGATGAAGCCGGTCGGTCTGACCAACCCGCATCAGCCCGAGGTCAAGCCGCATGCGGTTGTACAATTGCGTCGGGACAATGCGCTGGGGACGTTGTTTAACATCGTCGGCTTCCAGACCAAGATGAAATACGGCGCGCAAACGGACGTCTTTCGGATGATCCCCGGGCTTGAGAATGCCAGTTTTGCCCGTCTGGGCGGCATTCATCGCAATACGTTCATCAACTCTCCAACCCTTTTGGATGAGCAGATGCGTTTGAAATCACGTCCCAATATCCGGTTTGCAGGGCAGATCACCGGTGTCGAAGGTTATGTCGAAAGTGCGGCCATGGGGTTGTTGGCGGGACGGCTCGCTGCAGCCGAGATGCTGGGTCGCACCCTTCCGGACGTTCCACAGGACAGCGCCATGGGGGCCTTGATCCACCACATCACCGGTGGGGCCGAGGCCAAGACGTTTCAGCCTATGAACGTGAACTTTGGCCTGTTCCGTCCTGTCGACGGTCTTAAGGGCGGACGTCGGGGGCGCAAAGATCGCTACAAGGCTTATACAGATCGCGCCAAGGCGGCTTGGACTGACTGGCTCACCCAATGCTGACTGGACGTGTGACGCTGAACGAGCCTAACATGGTGATATGAGCGATGATTATCTAAAAGACGTCTATGGCCTCGACACGCCCGAGGCCACGCGCGATCACTATCAGAAGTGGGCCTCATCCTATGATTCCGAAGTCGAGGCGCACGGGTATGCAACCCCCGGCCGCGTGGCCGAGGCGCTCTGGTCCAAGCTTCCCGAACCTCAGACGCCAATTCTGGATTATGGATGTGGAACTGGCCTGTCTGGCGAGGCCCTGAACGCTGTCGGATTTCAGGTGATTGACGGCATCGACCCGACGCCGAAAATGCTGGAAGGTGCAAAGGCCAAAGGCGTTTACCGAACCCTAAGCACTTTTGATATCGCGGATCCGAACCCGCTGAAAGCCGGAGGCTACAAAGCCATCGCTGCAATTGGTGTAATAAGTGTAGGCGCCGCGCCGCCCGAGACGTTTGATATGCTGATGAATGCATTGCCCACAGGCGGTCTACTCGCATTTTCCTTTAATGATCTAACGCTTGAGGATCACACCTACACCTGCCGCCTGAACGATTGGCTTGATATGGGGGCCGCGCGGCTGCTATTTCGCGAATATGGTCCGCACCTTCCTGGAATGGACCTTAAATCCGACGTCTACATTGTTGAAAAAGCGTGACATTCACAACCAGGTTTGCACCTTCTCCGACCGGCCCATTACATCTTGGGCATGCCTATTCGGCGCTGCTGGCCAGCGATATGGCTACGGATCAGCAAGGCGTATTCCTGTTGCGGATCGAAGATATCGACCGATCCCGCTCTAGAACGCATTGGGAAAATGAGATTTATGATGATCTTGAGTGGCTTGGATTAAGCTGGCCAAGCCCGGTTCTGCGTCAGAGCGAACGCTTGCACGTATATGAAGCAGCACTTGAGGACCTCTGGTCGCAAGGCCTGCTGTATCCTTGTACATGTAACCGCAGGGATATCGCCGCAGCCGCCAGCGCACCGCAGGAGGGTGCTCCTCTCTTAGGGCCGGACGGGCTTATCTATCCCGGAACCTGTCGTAACGCAGCCATTCGGACGGGTGCTATGCCGCGAAATGTTCCTCTGCGGTTGGATATGGAACAAGCCGGTAGGGTCGTCCCCCCCGAAATCGAGATGAATTTCCTGGAAACCGGCTTTGGACCGAACCGTGAAACCGGGCAAATTTCATTCAGCCGGGCAGATTTGGCTAATACGATTGGAGATGTCGTTCTCTCGCGCCGAGATATGGGTACGTCTTATCACCTGTCGGTGGTTCTGGATGATGCCGAACAGGGAGTAACGCGGGTCTTGCGTGGGCGCGATCTGTTCGAGGCAACTCGAATCCATATTCTTCTACAAATTCTTCTGGGGCTGCCGCGCCCCTCTTATCACCACCACAGCCTGATCCGCGACGATATCGGTAAAAGACTGGCCAAGCGGGATGATGCCCGCGCTATTTCCAAATACCGGGCTGATGGAGCCAGCCCGGAAGACATTCGTGAGATGGTGGGCCTACACCATCGGTGACATCAGCTCGACCTCATCACCGTCACGAACTGCAGTGTAAAAACAGCTGCGCCTGTTCGTGTGGCAGGCCGGTCCCGTTTGTCGCACGACGACCAGCAGGCAATCCCGATCACAGTCGACGCGAAAATCAACCAACTCCTGCACATGGCCCGAGCTTTCGCCCTTGATCCAGAAGGATTGCCGGGATCGAGACCAATAAGTTACGCGCCCGGAGGACAGCGTTTTTTCAACCGCCTGCATGTTCATCCAGGCCATCATCAACACCTCGCCCGAGTTTTCGTCCTGGGCGATGGCGGGGATTAAACCGGCCTCGTTGTATTTTAAGGTGGAAGGGTCGAAGGCGACTGTTCCTGTCATGGTAAAAACCTTTTGCATCCCGATGGATGCTGACTATGTATGGGGAACAGTCAATGAGGGAAAGCCATGTCCGGCGAAAATGACCTGATCAAGCTCTACTCCGGCCGCATTCTTGCTTTGGCTTCCGATATTCCGCATTTGGATCGGTTGGAAAACCCGGATGCCACGGTGAAAAAACGCTCGCCTTTGTGCGGGTCAACCGTAACGGTTGACGTCAAGCTAGAGAATGGGCGCGTCTCCGAATTCGGGCAGGATGTTAAAGCATGTGCTTTGGGCCAAGCCTCTGCTGCTGTCGTCGGAGCTGGCGTTATCGGAGCCACACGGGCACAGGTCGAAACTGCGCGCGATCAGTTGTCGGCAATGTTGAAGAAAAACGGCCCTGCCCCAGACGCGCCATTTGATGGCCTAGAGGTTCTGATCCCCGCGCGGGATTACAAGAACCGGCATGCCTCAATCTTACTGGCGCTGGTTGCCACCGCCGAGGCAATGGAACAGGCCGAACAAGCCAATTGCGCCTAAGCGTAGCGTTTTCTTGTGATCCGGTCTAACTTCCTGTGAAATCAGCGGAGCGACCGATTTGAATAATCTGCTCGAACACTTTGTGACGCTTTGGGTCGTTATTGATCCCATCGGTACTATTCCCGTCTTCATCGCAGTCACCGCAGGGCTCGAGGCCGCGGCTCGGCGCAAAATGGCGCTGCTAGCGTCAGTTATCAGTGCCGGTGTTCTGCTGTTCTTCCTTGTCTTTGGCCAGTTGTTGATTGAGGCGCTGGATATCGGCCTTAATTCCTTCCAAGTGGCCGGAGGGATCATCCTGTTTTTATTCGCACTCACAATGATATTCGGCGAAAGTAAGCAGGACGTTGAACAGAAAGCGGCCGAGGACGACGAGCAGGACAAGTTACATCAGCACAATCCCGCGATATTTCCTCTGGCAGTTCCATCTTTGGCCTCGCCTGGCGCGATGTTGGCTATCGTCATTCTAACCGACAATAACCGCTACAGTGCCACGGATCAGGGCAT
Organism: Ruegeria sp. D3; assembly: GCF_056534465.1. Taxonomy (NCBI): domain Bacteria; kingdom Pseudomonadati; phylum Pseudomonadota; class Alphaproteobacteria; order Rhodobacterales; family Roseobacteraceae; genus Ruegeria; species Ruegeria sp. D3. The sequence goes on along the minus strand of NZ_JBQFPK010000007.1, from coordinate 96,604 downwards.
CACTGCGCTGGTCATGCTTTCAGTTGTAGCGGTTGCGTTTGTGCTGATGTTGTTGGCCGAGCCTATTATTCGCCTGATCGGACATTCCGGAGCAGCGATAATCAGCCGCGTAATGGGCATGATACTTGCTTCGGTCGCGGTGAATTCCGTCCTGTCGGCGATGTTGGAAATCATGAAAACCGGTCAGCTATAAAAAAGCCGCCGCACCTTCCGGGCGGAAAGGGCGGCGGCAGACTGTGCGTGTCTCATGTGGGGTCCGGAGGTCCGCGCAGGGCCGAGGCATGGCCCTTCAAGGGAATTGGGACAGGCAGGTCACCCTTGATTCAGATGGGGATGACAGCGCGGGATATTCGGCACGAGATCGCAGGCAGAAAGGGTCAGAATACTGCAGGAAGGTGAAGAGCGACCATCAACATGACCACCAAAGACACCGCACCCACCACATCTTGCAGTAAAGTTGTGTGCGAGCGGCTTATCGCGGTCTTGATCTGGGTCAGCATGGGTCACCTCCGGTCGGGGTTTTAATCCTTTGTTGACCTTTTGTTCCCATATTTCCCCGAGTCGGTAAAGAACTTTTTGAGAACATTTGCGAACTTTATTGTTAACCCACTGAAATTAAAAGGATCGCTTCATCCTGCTTCATTAACCACAATAGAACGCGAACGGCATTGCCCCGTTTAGTCGTAAGTTTTGGATCCTTACCCAGTAAATTCCGGGCATCGCTTTGGGCGATCGCCATCAACCCGGCTTGCCGCTCAAGATCGGCAATTCTGAACTTAGGCAGACCAGACTGCGCCGTGCCGATCAGATCACCGGCGCCGCGCATTTGCAGATCGGTCTCGGAAATTCGAAACCCATCTTCTGTCTCGCGTAGTACCTCTAGCCGCTTGCGTCCCCCGTCGCTCAGCGGCGCTTGGTACATCAACAAGCAAGTCGAATCCGCCTCTCCTCGCCCGACTCGACCCCGCAACTGATGTAGCTGGGCGAGTCCAAAAATTTCAGCGCGCTCGATCACCATGATCGAGGCGTTCGGGACATTCACCCCGACTTCGATAACAGTCGTCGCCACAAGAACTTTGGTGTGACCCTCTTGAAAGGTTTTCATCGCGGCGTCTTTTTCGGCAGCGGGCATCTGGCCATGTACCAGACCGACCACATCTTCACCCAGTAGGTCGCGCAGCCGCTTGAACCTTTCTTCAGCCGCAGTCAGGTCTGAGACCTCGGATTCGTCTACCAATGGACAAACCCAATAGCATTGACGACCTTCGTCGATGGCACGGCGCAGATGGCTGACAACTTCCTCCATCCGATCGGTGCTGACGATGGCGGTTTTGATGGGCTTTCGACCCGGTGGTTTTTCGTCAAGAACCGAAACGTCCATGTCGCCATATTGCGCCAAAGCAAGGCTGCGCGGGATAGGGGTGGCCGTCATGACCAATACATCCGCGCCCTGCCCTTTCTCAGACAGTTCCATTCGCTGACGCACCCCAAACCTGTGCTGTTCATCCACAATCGCCAACCGCAGCGCGTTGAACTCTACATCACTTTGAAACACCGCATGTGTACCAACAAGGATATGAATGTTCCCCTGTTGCAGCGCCGCCAACTTGGCGCGCCGCTCGGCCCCTTTGTCGCGTCCGGTCAGGATTTCAAGCACGATACCAGCCTGTTCCGCCAGCGGGCGCAAGCCTTCCAGATGCTGTCGCGCCAAGATTTCGGTCGGTGCCATCATGACACCCTGACCACCGGCTTCGACGGCCACCAACAACGCCATGAACGCCACCAGTGTCTTCCCGGCTCCGACATCGCCTTGCAACAGTCTGTTCATACGCGCATCAGAGGCCATATCGGCAGTGATTTCGTCGATCGCCCGCATCTGCGCACCAGTCGGAGTGTATGGCAGGTTTTGCAGAACCTTGGATTGTAATCGCCCTGTGCCGATGCTCACAATACCGCGGGCCTTGCGTTCGCGTTGCCGTGCCAGTGCCAGCGTTACCTGATGCGCAAACAGCTCATCATAAGCCAGCCTTTGCCGCGCGGGAGCATGCGCGGACACATCGTCGGCCCCGTTTGGTCCATGCGCAGCTGTTATTGCATCGATCCAACTTGGCCACTCCTGCTGTCCCACCTGAGCCGGGTCGATCCACTCGTCCAAAGCGGGAGCGCGGGACAAAGCACTACGGGTCGCCTTGAACGCGACTTTTTGCTTCACGCCTTGCGTCAAATGATATACCGGTTCGAACTCGGGAATGTCACCAGCGCTTTCGATGGGCAGGATATGGTCGGGATGAACCATCTGAGCCATTCCATCAAACAACTCCAACTTACCCGAAATGATCCTGCGCGCGCCCTCTGGCAGCACCTTCTTGAGGTAATCGCCACGTGCATGGAAAAAGACCAACTGGAATTCCGTTTGCGCATCCTCGACATGGATGCGGTAAGCACCGCCCTTGTTGCGCGATGGGCGGTGCACACCAACGGTTACCTCAACCGTCAGTGTAGTTGGCAGATCGACACCCTGAATCGTTTTCCTTCTGCGCCGGTCGACAACCGCGTAAGGCAGCCCGAATAGAACATCGCGCGGAGTTTCGACACCAGATTGCGTTAGATTTTGCGCAATTTTGGGGCCGACACCGTCTAAAGTTTCCAAACGGGCAAATAAGGGAAACAGAAGTTCAGGACGACCACTCATGCCGAACCAATCAGTTGCAACCAGCCATCTTCATCAAGGGTCTGAATGCCAAGTTCGGCAGCTTTCTTTGCCTTCGATCCGGCTCCTGGTCCCGCCACAAGAATATCGGTCTTTTTACTGACAGACCCAGATACTTTGGCACCCAATGCCTCTGCCCGGGCCTTGGCCTCGGCTCGGGTCATTTTTTCCAACGTCCCTGTGAAAACGACAGTTTTCCCGGCGACGGGGCTGCCACTTGTATCGGGGCGTTTTGCATCCTCAACGTCCAGCTGGGCAACGAGTGAATCAATCGTTTCACGTTCTGCCACTTGCGCGAAAGCTGAGACCAGAGCCCTGGCCATGACCTCACCCACGCCATCAATGGCCAACAGGTCTTCCCACTCAGGCCCGTCAAAGCTGCTGGCTGCCGTGATTGCAACTTCGAACTCATCCCAAGCGCCATAATGGTTCGCCACAAGATTCGAGGCGGCCTCTCCCATATGTCGAATACCGAGCGCGAATAGCAGGCGACCAAACGGAATGCGCCGCTTTTCATCAATGGCGTCCCAAAGATTACCGACGCTTTGTGCGCCCCAACCCTTTCTGTTTGCCAGCTTGTTAAGGTTCGCAGAATCCCGTTGTTGCAATGTAAAGATATCGACCGGAGTTTTGATCGGCAGATCCGGGTCATCATAGAACATTTCTATTTGCTTGGCGCCCAACCCCTCGATATCGAACGCCTTGCGAGATACAAAATGTTTCAATTTTTCAACGGCCTGCGCGGGACAAACGATTCCACCTGTGCAGCGCCGGACGGCATCCCCTTCCTCACGCACTGCATCACTGTCGCACTCGGGGCATCGCGTCGGGAAGATGAATTTTTCCGCGCTGGCTGGTCGTTTAGCTATATCAACGTCAGCCACTTTTGGAATGACATCCCCAGCGCGATAGACCTGAACCCAATCTCCGACGCGAATATCCTTGCCGTCGCGAATGGTCCCTCCTTTTGCATCGCGCCCAGCGATATAGTCTTCATTGTGCAAGGTCGCATTGGACACGACCACGCCGCCCACGGTGACCGGATGCAGCCGAGCGACCGGGCTAAGCGCCCCAGTGCGTCCAACCTGAATATCGATAGCCTCTAACCGGGTCCAAGCAAGTTCCGCCGGAAACTTATGCGCAATTGCCCATCTTGGTGTGGTGGATCTGAACCCAAGACGCGCTTGCAGCGAGAGGTCGTTTACCTTGTAGACAACTCCATCAATGTCGTAGCCTAAAGTCGATCTCTGAGCCTCGATATCGCGATAGTGGTCCAGCATCTGCCGGGTTGTGTCGCATAACGCGGTCAACGGGTTTGTTGAAAAACCGTAAGCGGCCAGTTGCTCAATCGCCGCCATCTGCGTCGTCGCCAATGGTTGAGACAGATCGCCCCATGCATATGCAAAAAATCGCAACGGTCGTGCGCGCGTGATCGATGCATCCAACTGCCGGAGAGACCCGGCGGCCGCGTTCCGAGGATTGGCAAAAGTCTTGTCCCCTGCCTCGGCCTGCCGTGCATTCAGTGCGTCAAAATCAGCGTGCGACATGTAAACTTCGCCGCGTACCTCCAGAATCTCTGGTGCATTTTTTAGAACATGCGGAATGTCTGCAATAGTACGCGCATTGGCCGTAACATTTTCACCAACCTCGCCGTCGCCACGCGTCGCCGCCTGAACCAATTCCCCATTCTCGTAGCGCAGTGATAATGACAACCCGTCGATCTTCGGTTCGGCAGTAAATGCCACGGGTACAGCATCGTCGAGTCCGAGATATTTCCGAATCGAGCGTGTAAAATCAGCGACATCCCCGTCTTCGAAGGCATTTCCAAGGGACATCATGCGAACCGCATGTGTCACCTTTGAGAATCCATCAGCCGGGCGCGCACCGACCTGCTCTGACGGGCTGTCGGAACGTTTTAGATGTGGGAAACTCTGCTCAATGGCAGAGTTTCTTGCTTTGAGCGCGTCGTATTCCGCATCGGAAATATCCGGCGCATCTTCTGCATGATATTTTTGGTTTGCCTGTGCAATCAGCTCTGCCAACCGCGCAAGCTCTGCCTGCGCCTGACCTTCTGTCAGCTCTGAAACCGGAATTGAATTGCTCATGGCCTCGCCCCGTCACGTCTTCTTGGACCTCAGTGATAGGGCGAGGCCATGGTCAGGTCCAGATGTGCTGTTCAGCGAGTGAGCAGGCCGCCCCGAACCAAAGCGGCTGATGTTTTGGGAAAAGTCAGGCCCCGACGGCAAGTCGGCGGTCATCCATACTGTTGCTTTGCGGATCGCGAAGCACATAACCCCTGCCCCAGACGGTTTCGATGTAGTTTTCTCCGCCGGTTGCATTGCTCAGCTTCTTGCGGAGTTTGCAGATGAAGACGTCAATAATCTTAAGTTCCGGCTCGTCCATTCCGCCGTACAGATGGTTCAGGAACATCTCTTTGGTTAACGTCGTGCCTTTACGAAGGCTCAGAAGCTCCAGCATTTGGTACTCTTTGCCTGTCAGGTGAACGGTTTGCCCTTCGACCTCTACCGTTTTCGCATCCAGGTTAACGGCGACACGTCCTGTATGGATAACGGATTGCGAATGTCCTTTTGAGCGCCGGATGATCGCGTGGATACGGGCCACCAGTTCTTCCCGATGGAATGGCTTGGTCATATAGTCGTCAGCACCAAATCCGAAGCCTTTGATTTTGCTTTCGGTATCGTCGGCACCCGAGAGGATCAGAATAGCCGTTTCCACCCGCGCAATGCGCAGCTGCCGCAAAACTTCGTGGCCATTCATGTCCGGTAGGTTCAGGTCCAGCAAAATCAGATCATAATCGTAAAGCTTGGCCAGATCGATCCCCTCTTCGCCCAGATCCGTCGCATAGACATTCAGGTTCGCGTGGGTCAGCATCAACTCGATGCTCTTCGATGTTGTGGGATCATCCTCGACAAGAAGTATACGCATTTACTGCTCCAATCCGGTTCAATTTACCAATTCAAATCAAACCTGCTCAAAAATGGTTAATCCGACGTTACCGTTGAATCATTTATTCACTTTCATCTTTAGGTTGTCGATATTTTTTTAATGCGGTCGCCTTCAAAGCATCTGTTCCGTGTTCTGCGACCGCGGAAACCCACGAATTGAATTCTTCATCACTAAGCCCATAGCGTTTTTTGGCATCGGCCAAGGTGATCAACCCATAAAGGACGCCACGTACAACAATCACTTTTCGCGACGCGACCCAACGTGTGGTGGTTTCCGGAGGTAGGTCCGATCTGGATAAAACCGTTCCATCCGGCAGGGTTACGGAGCGTGGCCCTTCAACTTTGTGCAAATACATCTTTCCAACCTTTTCTGCTGCAACAAAGCTGACACCACCCTACTTAATGTGCGGTGAAACCGCCCCTTGAGAATGTGTAGAATTTTCCTATATTCTGCCGGTCTTTCTTAACCCGCACTGGAATCGTCATGGCCCTCGATACCGAGACCCCGCTGAACTCGCTTGGCTTTGCCAAACCGCCCTCGGAAACGCGGGTGGTTGTCGCTATGTCAGGTGGCGTGGACAGTTCCGTTGTGGCAGCGCATCTGGCCGATCAGGGCTATGACGTGGTCGGCGTCACCTTGCAGCTCTATGACCATGGCGCGGCCTTGGCCAAGAAAGGCGCCTGCTGTGCGGGTATCGACATCCACGATGCGCGGCGTGTGGCGGAAGAACGTGGCTTTCCCCACTACGTCCTGGACTATGAGAACATCTTCAAGGACGCGGTGATTGACGAATTCGCCGACAGTTATTTGGCCGGTGCCACCCCGGTGCCCTGCATCCGTTGCAATGAGCGGGTGAAGTTTAAGGACCTGCTGGAAACCGCCAAGGACCTTGAAGCCGACTGCATGGCCACCGGTCACTATATTCAGCGCAAAATGGGCCCCAACGGCCCGGAACTGCACAGCGCCGAGGATGCGAACCGCGACCAGTCCTATTTCCTGTTCTCGACCACACCCGAACAGTTGTCGTTTCTGCGCTTTCCCTTGGGACACTTGCCGTCCAAGGACGCCACACGTGACATGGCTGCGCAATATGGGCTGGCAGTAGCGGATAAGCCCGACAGTCAGGACATCTGCTTTGTGCCCAATGGCAATTACGCAAGCGTCATCGAAAAGCTGCGCCCCGGTGCGGCTGAACCCGGCGAGATTGTTCATGCCGATGGCCGCGTGTTGGCGCAGCATGACGGTGTGATCCATTATACGATCGGGCAGCGGCGCGGCCTGGGTATAGGTGGTCTGACTGAGCCGCTTTATGTGGTTAAGCTGGACGTGGACAAAAAGCAGGTCGTCGTTGGACCCAAAGAGTTGCTGGCCACCCGCACCATCCCCGTGCGCGAGATCAACTGGCTGGGGGATGAGCCCTTTACCTCGCGCGACGAATGGCACCTAAAGGTCAAAGTCCGCTCGACCCGTCCCCCGCGCGAAGCGATCCTGCGCCCGCTTTCGGACACGACGGCCGAGGTCGAGTTGCTGACCCCCGAAGAAGGTGTCTCGCCGGGGCAGGCCTGTGTGTTTTATGCGTCCGAGGGAAGCCGGATTTTCGGCGGCGGTTGGATCTGGCGCGGGTACTGATTGCTAAAGTACGTCGGTTGGCGTGTTAAGCAAAATATAAAGACCGACCAAGATCATGACATAGGGTGTGATCCTCTCAAGCCGTGCGAAACGTGGCGCAAGGCTTTGCGCATGCGGCGCCCCTATCACGGCGATTGCGGAAACCCCCAGAATGGCGACAACCGCTCCGATCAAAGCAGCAAGTCGAAACGTCGTGGTTGAATCGGCAAGTAACGGGGTCATTGCAGCCAATGTGTCGATGGATAGGCTGAGGAACAGGGCAATGATTGACGAGACGTGACTGTAATCCTGCGTCTCAGTCGAGCCGTGTAGGGTGAATTGCCGCCAGAGACCGCGCAGGCCCAAAACCAAGGGAATGACGCCCAGATAGCCGATCCACGACAGTATGCCAGTTTGGCTCAGCCCGCTGGCAATGGCGAGCGACACGATCAGAATACCGAGTTGGGCGATAATAAAGCCCATCGCAGCGCGACGCGCGCTGACCACCACGATCAGACCAAGTAATACCGCCAGATTGTCCAGATTGGTCGACACCGTGACCAAAGCCGCGGAAATTGCGAATAGCAGATGCTCTAGCATCGGTTCAGCGCATTCTTTCTAAGACGGCACGGGCAGCGCGCAGGCCGGGTGCCTCGCCGCCTCGCCCAAGCCGGTCCATGGTCAAATCCATCGCATGTTTTTGCGCCTCCGGAGCATTGGCCACGCCTGACAATGCCGACGCAATTTTCTCTGGCTGACACTCGTCCAGCAGGCACTCAGGCACCGTGCGGGTTTCAGACACCAGATTAACCAGCGTAACCGTATCAAGTTTCACCATCCGTTCGGCCATTTTCTGCGTCAACCAACTGAGCCGGTAGGCGATAACCATGGGCGTCGCCTGTGCCGCCAGTTCCAGCGATACGGTGCCTGACGCGGCCAATGCCAGATCGGCAGCGGCGAAGGCAGCCCGTTTCTGAGAGACCGCCTTGTCCGATGGTATGTCACGCGGGTCGACAACGACCGGGTTGCCCGGCCAGTTCTGGATATGGGTTTGGACGGTATCAACCATATGCGCCACAGCCGGCACCACGATGCGCGAATCTGGGCGGTCCTGCAAGTACAGGGCCAAAGCCTGACCAAAGACCGGAGCCAGCCTGTCAACCTCACCGCGCCTGGAGCCGGGCAAAGCAAGCACCAGCGGCGAATTTGCTAAATCATAGGCGTTGCGAAACGCCGCGATCTCGTCGTTGGTTGCAACAGGTTCGCTGGCGACAGGGTGCCCGACGAAATCGCATTCCATACCCGCGCGTTCCATATAGGGCGGCTCGAACGGTAACAGCGCCAACACGTGGTCGATCACCTTGGCCATCTTGTCCGCACGCCCCGGACGCCACGCCCAAACACTGGGAGCCACATAGTGAACCGTGCGGATGTTGCTTTGCGCCTTGACCAACTTGGCGACACGTAGCGAAAAGTCTGGGCTGTCGATGGTGATCAGAACATCGGGTTTTGTATCCAGAACCGCCTGCGCAGTCTCGGCAATACGGCGTTTGAGATGGAAGAATTTGGGCAGCACTTCGACCAGCCCCATCACCGACAGTTCCGACATTGGAAAACGGCTGTCCAAACCCTGCGCTTGCATCAAAGGGCCGCCAACCCCGTCAAACTGTACCTTAGGTTCAAGGGTGCGCAGCCCCTCCATCAAAGCGCCGCCCAAGCGGTCGCCCGAGGGTTCACCGGCGACCACGAAAACACGCATCAGATGGTCCGCTCGCGCACGTAAAGGAACAGACCCAACCGGTCACATTCGGCAATGACCTGTTGGCGTTGCAGCACCATCACCCCACCCTTTTCGATGACAATCCCCGCTAAACCGGCGGCGACCGCGTCCGAGACCGTATCCGGCCCAATCGCTGGCAAATCCGCACGACGGTCTTGATCGGGTTTTGGGGCCTTGAACAGAACACCCCCGCCTGCATCCGGTCGTTGCGTCAGAGATTGCAGCATCCAGGCTGTGCCGAAAATCCCCTCAACTGCGAGCGCTTGTCCCTTCGAGACAACGCAGGCTTGCCCAATATCCGCAGCGCCCATGGCACGCACAATGCCTGCTGCGCGATCGGCATCGGTTAGGTCCGCCTCTGATGGCCGGGCCTCGGTCAGTGACCCAAGTCCAGGCAGCAGATTGGGGGCTATTTCATGTGCGGCGCGGACCTCAAGGCCCGCATCCTCGAAGATCCCGATCACGGCGCGCAACGCGCCATCATCACCAGACATGATGGCCTGCTGCAAAATGGGCACCAAAGGCATGGTTGCAGCATCGATACGGCTGGGATCAATCGCTGGTCGTTGGACCGCGCCAGCCATACAGATTTGCGTTACGCCACGCGCTTTCAAATCTGCAATGAAAGTCCCCAACTGCTCGAGCGGAAAGGTGACATTGGTATCCAGAACATCTGGTGGAAACCCTTCCATCGCACAGATGACAGGACGTTCAGTCAGTTGGGCAACCACCTCGGCGGGCAAAGCACCTGTTCCCGCGATCAATGCCAGCATCGTTTCATTTCCTCGGGGTCAGGAAGGAACGATCTGATTGCCCGGTTACGAAATCCACGATCCGCTGGACATATTCACTCTCATTTTCGGAACCGACGCGATGCGCGCGCTCCATGAACGTCCCGTCTCCGGTCGACAGCTCTTTGAACGCGGCACGCAGAGCCGAGATATCCTCCCGCGAAACGCCTTTGCGTTTCAGGCCGACCAAATTGAGCCCGTCCAGTTCGCCCCGCGGTGCCTGAACCAAACCGTAGGGAATGACGTCATTTGGCACCATGGTCAGCGCACCAATAATGGCCCCTCGCCCGACACGCACCCATTGATGCAAGCCCGAGATACCGCCCACGATCACGTCATCCTCGATGATGCAATGTCCGGCGGCTCCTGCGTGGTTCACCATGATGACCCGATTGCCAATCTGCACGTCATGCGCCACATGAACACCGGCCATCAACAGGCAGTCATCGCCGATCCGGGTTACGCCGCCACCGCCCTCGGTTCCAGTGTTCACGGTCACATGTTCACGGATCCGGTTACGTTTCCCAATTTCCAGCCGCGTGTTCTCGCCGCCGAACTTCAGGTCCTGCGGGATCTCTCCAATGACCGAGAAATTGAACACAACGGTCTCATCACCGATGACTGTGTCGCCTGTGACAACAACATGCGATTTCAATTCAACGCGCTCGCCCAGCTTGGCTTGCGCACCGACATAGCAGAACGGACCGATGATACAGCCTTCACCAATCTGCGCGCCGTCTTCGATAATTGCGCTTGGATGGATGCCGTTCATGTCGTCTTTTCCATGTCCCAGTCTACATAGGCCGAGAATTCAGCTTCGGCGGCCACTTCGCCATCTACAGTCGCGCGACCTGCAAACTTAAAGATCTTCCCGCCCTTTTTGCCCCGCACGGTTTCGACATGCATTTCCAGCACATCGCCCGGAACCACCTTGCGGCGGAATTTGCACTTGTCGATGTTCATGAAGTAGATCAACAGCTCGCTGTCGATCACATCCATACCCACCCCCAGCATTACACCTGCAGTCTGCGCCATCGCTTCAACAATGGTAACGCCGGGCATGATCGGAGTGCCGGGAAAGTGACCCTGAAAATGGGGTTCGTTCATTGTGACATTCTTGATCCCGACAGCAGACTGATAGCCGGAAATATCAACGACTTTGTCAACCAGCAAAAACGGATAGCGATGCGGCAAGATCCGTTGGATCAGCTGTATGTCTGCGCTCTTGGTTTCCGTCGTCATCGTATCGTCGTCCCGTACTGGATTGCTGTTTGACGCGTGGTTAGCAACACCGCGCCTTGAGGGCAAGCAAACCTATTCGTCAGTTTGGCTTTCTAGCGCTTGACCGTCTCCGATCGCGGCGTTTATCCGCGCGATGGCTGTCTCGGTCACATCCGTACGGTCCGAGCTGAGAAAAACGCTCGACCGTTCGATGATGACCGTGGCCCCGGTCTCACGCAACAGGTCGATCAGGACTGGTTGGATCGTTTCAAAGAACAATTGCTGCGCTTCTTCACTTCTGCGAGACAAAGCGTCCAGCTTGGCGCGTTGTCCATCGCGGTGTGTCTGAACCTTGTTGTCGAACGCCTCGGCCAAGGGACGGAACTCTTCTGGAGTCACTTGCGTGCGCAGTTCCGTCAGATCCTTTTCCTCTTTACTAAGTTCGACGACGATCCGCTCATTCTCCTCCGCCAGCAAAGTTCCTTCGGCCTCGATCTCACGCAAAACGCGCTGACCGAATTCCGAGTCCGCAAACAACCGCTCGCTTGAGATGGTCAAAACCGTCGACGATGGAACCGAGAGTTGCTGTGCCTGTGTCGCAGAAACGAAAAATGCACTCAGCAAAACGCACAGGGCCCATAAAGGGCCCTGCAGCTTAGACTGTATCAAGTCTGACATCGCCTTATCAGAACCGCGCCTGAATGGTCAGGTCAAAGCTCTGCTCTTGGTCAAAGTCCTCTTTCACCAGTGCCTTCGAGAAGTTGAAGCGCAGCGGACCAAACGGGGTGTCCCAAAGAACGGACACACCGATGACATGTCGGATCGACCCGTCCTCACCCACAATGTCGGCGCCGGCTGTGTTCACGTCGTCAAGATTGTACAGGTTGCCCACGTCGTAGAATACACCACCCCGCAGACCTAGCTCTTCAGGCAGGCCAAGGGGAAAATCGGATTCAAACCGCGCGACCCAGTAATAGTTCCCACCGATCGCGTCATCTTGACCATTGGACAGGTCACGTGGGCCAATACCCGACGGCTCGAAGCCACGGAACGTGCTTGGGCCTAAGACAAAGCGGTCAAGTGTTCGGCTGAAGTCATCTCCGGTCCAATGAAGCGCGCCCAGTTCAAGCGATGCCCGCAGCACCACTTCTTCACTCAGAACTCTGGTCTGCGCGATTGCACGTGCGGTGGTTTTGTAGAACTCATTGTCTCCGCCCAATCCCGCAGCATCGACACCAACTTCAAACAGTACGCCCGCGTTGGGGTTCAAGCCACCAAGGCGGCTGTCATAAACATAAGACACGCCCAAAGAACTGGTCGAACGCTCACCCTGAGCGATCTCCGACGCAATGACAGCTCCGTTTATTTCATCGTCCTGCTGCGTCATTTCGCTGTTTTCCCAATTATAGCGAAGGCGCAACGACGACAGTTCACCGATTGCGTAGCTTAGCTGAGGGGCAAAGAAGAGACGCTCGGTGTCAAAGCTGGCAAAGCTGGAATTGGTTGTTGCCAGACCAAGCCCCAAGTCAAAACGCAGCCTACGCCCCAGCAAGTAGGGTTCGGTAAAGTTGACAACGTATTGCTCCGAGTCCTGAGCCGTTGAAAGGGTAAGGCCAAGGTTTTGACCCCGTCCCAGAAAGTTAGACTCGTTCAAGCCCACGGCGATACCAAAGCCATCCGAGACCGAGAAGCTACCACCGAGGCTAAGCGACCCGGTAGGCTGTTCCTCCACATCAACGTCAACAATGACCTGACTTGGAGTAGACCCTTCGCGGGGTTCAACATCAGCCACAGCAAAGAACCCAAGGGCGCGGATACGTTCAGCGGCCTGCCGGATTTCACGGGGATTGAACGGATCACCTTCCACTGTGTCAAACTGCCGGCGGATAACCCGATCCAGCGTGGTTGTATTCCCTTCGATATCGATCCGTTCAACAAAAATGCGCGGCCCGCGGGTGAGTACAAATTGCACATCCAGGGTCAGATCGCTTGGATTGCGTGTGACGCGCGGTTCGACCCGCAAGAAATCAACACCCTGCTTGATCCCCAGACGCTCTTGCCGGGCAATCGAGTTTTCGATCAGTGAGGGTGAATAGGTGACACCTGGCTTAATCTTCAAAGCAGCCTGATAGTCTGCGGCGTCAACGCCGGGAATTTCACTGACCGTCGAAATCTGTCCAAACGAGAATTTTTGTCCTTCGGTGATGTTCATCACCAGAAAAAACGCGTCCCGTTCCTGAGTGAATTCGACATTTGTGCTGTTGACGCGAAAATCGACATAGCCCCGCGACAGATAGAAATCGCGAATGACCTGCTGATCAAACTCGATGCGGTCCGCGATGAAGGTGTCTCCGCGCAGGAAGGTACGCAGGAAGTTTGCCTGTTTTGTTTCCAACACACGGCGCAACCTGCGGTCGGTATATGCCCGGTTGCCTACAAAACTGACGCGCTCGATCTCAATGGTTGTACCTTCAGCGACCTCGAACACCAGATCGACCCGGTTATCACTGCGGCGGATAATGCGCGGGATCACCGTGGCAGATACACGCCCTTGGGCTGAATAGATCTGAGCAATCAGGTCCGCATCTGCTTCGGCGACCTGCGGCGTAAACACCCGACGCGGCTCAGACGATATGGCTTCGATCAAAACGTCATCTTTAACGCGACGGTTCCCCTCGATGCTGATCTGATTAATGGTCGGATATTCCTCGACCTCAATCACCAGAGTATTGCCGCGCGGAGTCAGCTCGACTGTTTCAAAAACACCACTGTCAAGCAAACGCTGAAAGGCATCGTTCAGTTCTCCAGCAGTGACAGTCTGTCCGGGTTCGATTCCTGTCCTGGTAATAATCGTCGAGGTTTCGATGCGCCTGTTGCCCTCGACCTCGAACGAATTGATGGTAAAGCTTTGGGCGTGCGCGGACTGCGGTGCAGCCATCAAACCCAACAAAACACAAAAAGAAATTACGGATAGCGCTCGCCACAAAATGTTGTCTGCTTGCGTCTGCCCCCCGCAGGATGTGCCTGCGCCTCGCCTATCAGTCATATTTTTCTCTACCCAAAAATTTAGGACTTTAATGCTGAGTAGCGGGATTAATATTCCTTGTCAAAAGGCCAAAAAGCAAAGCGGCCCGATGGGCCGCTGTGATATTAATTCTGATGCTGGTTAAGAATCACAACAACGTGTCGCAGACCGCGCAAAGATTGGCTGCGAGAAGGAGATACCAGCATGCCAGCAGCGCTAATGCAGTCGCTCCAAAAAACAAAATTGAATCCCAGTTCAGCGTGAACAGACAGCTGAAGCTTCTGTACGAATCTTTCAATACACGTGTCATGGCTACCTCTGCGGCATTCAAACTCGTCAGAAAGTTAGTCGCAAAATGAGGCAGGAATGGGGCTTTCGCAGGTCGGTTGCGCCTTATTTAGCAGAACAGATCATTGGTGACGGAAAAGACCATCAAGCCAAGGATCAAGGAAACGCCCACACCCATCAGTACTCGCAAAGCACCGTCACTGGGCGGCTTGCCCGCCACGGCTTCGTATGCATAGAAAACCAGATGTCCGCCGTCCAAAGCAGGGATTGGGAACAGATTCAGCAATCCAACGGCCGTGGACAAAACCGCAATGAAGAAGATGAAACTTTGCGCGCCCTGACTGGCCATCGCGCCAGATGTTTCGGCAATTCCGATAGGACCTGACATGTTACAGGTGCTGATTGCGCCCGTAATCATGTGCCACAGACCCGACAACGACCCGTCAATGATACGCAGTGTTTGCTGTACTCCGCCGCTAAGGGAGGTGATGAGTCCAGCCGGCTCGCGTTCGGGTTCCAACATCATGCCGCCGACAATTCCGATACGCCAATGAGTCACGAACCCGCCTTCTTCCTGCGGTTCGTCCGTTCTGCGCGGCGCCAAAGCAAATTCCAGTTCGGCCCCGTCGCGCCACACATCCAGCAAGAGAACCTTGCCGTCGGACCGCTCCACGTGTTCTTTAAGTTGCTCAAAGGCATAGATGGGGTCGCCGTCGACTGCGTAGATGACGTCTCCGGCTTGCAGGTCGATATCCATGGCAGCACTGCGCGGTGCAACTTGCTGGATAAGGGGCGGATACAACCAAGGACCGACAACATCCAGCGTCTGATCATCCCGAAGGACTGTGTAATCCAGAACAGGTTTGACCGGCAATGTATCCGTAAAGTCCGTCCACGATTCACCCTCATCAAACGCAGGCAGTGGCTGACCTTCGATGGCCAAAATCTCATCGCCTTCACGCAGTTCCTGAACAGTGCCAGGAAGCGGGTAGAGCTTTCCGATGGTCAATGGGCTTTTGGTAACACCTTGTGACAGGAATATTAGCCCGAACACCAATATCGACATAACGAAATTGAACACCGGTCCGGCCGCGACGGTTGCTGATCGTGCCCAAAGCGGTGCGCCATGCATTGTGCGTCGAAGCTCTTCTGGGCTTTGTTCCCGGATTTCAGACATAGCAGTCTCGTCCTTGCCGGACGCCGCGTTGGCGTCCCCAAGGAATTTGACATAACCACCAAAGGGTAAAGCCGCGAATTGCCACCGGGTGCCGCGCTTGTCTACCCTGCTCCAAAGAACCGGACCGAAACCGATCGAGAAGACCTCGGCGTGTATCCCCGACCAGCGACCAACGATATAGTGGCCATATTCATGAACAGCGACAATCGCCGACAGAGCGATCACAAACGCACCGATGGTGTACAGCAAATTACCAAACTGAGGGATCAGCGAAAATACGTCCAAAATTCTATCCTGCTCTTTGGGTCACGGCTTCATCTACCCACTTACGTGCCAAATGGTCCGTTTGCTGTATGTTATCAAGTGTCATAGGGGCATCAATAAGGCCATTTTCGGCGTCAAACCGGTCCAGCACTGCAGCGACCAAGTCTGCCATGGCCAGAAAACCGATATGACGCGCGATAAAGTGATCAAGCGCCCGCTCTTTCGCAGCGTTGAATACAGCACCTGCGAGGCCACCGCGCTCCATCACCTGTCGCGCCAATGCCAGCGCGGGATACCGCGTTTCGTCCGGTTCAATAAATCTAAGCTGACCAAGTTTAGCGAGGTTCAGGCGATCCACCGGAAGGTGACGTCGGTCTGGCCAATGTAACGCATATCCGATGGCATGGCGCATGTCGGGCGCGCCCATATGCGCCATAACGGCCCCGTCATCGAAACCCACCAACGCGTGGACGATAGATTCCGGGTGCACAACTACTTCTATCTGATCAGGCGAGACGCCAAAAAATTCTTTGGTTTCTATCACCTCCAACGCCTTGTTGAACATCGAGGCGCTGTCGATCGTGATCCGTTGACCCATGTTCCAGTTGGGATGGCTTGATGCCTGTTCGACCGTGGCACCTGCAAGATCTGCGATCTGCCAATCCCGAAATGCACCACCGCTTGCTGTAATGACAATACGCTCGACCGTCGCCATGTCCTCGCCGACAAGAGCTTGAAAAACGGCTGAGTGCTCGCTGTCGACCGGCAACAAACGCGCGTTGTGGTTCTGGGCCGTCTGCATCACCAAAGACCCGGCACACACCAGAGTTTCTTTGTTCGCCAAAGCCAACGTAGCGCCTTGTTTCAGCGCCTCTAAACCCGGCGGCAAGCCTGCCGCCCCGACAATCGCCGACATCACCCAATCCGATTTTCGCGCAGCGGCTTCGATCAGAGCGGTCGCGCCTGCGGCGACTTCTACACCGCTTCCGTCCAGCGCGGCCCGCAAGTCGTCCAGTTTGTCTTCATGGGCGGTCACCGCAATATCGGCATTCAGTCGGCGCGCATCCTGCGCGAGACGCTCGATATTCGCGCCTCCGGTCAACGCCACGATATCGTAGGCTTCGGGGTTGCGGTTGATCAGATCAATTGTGTTCTGACCGATAGAACCGGTCGCCCCGAAAATGGAAATCTTGCGCATTACATGGCTCCTGGCGCGTAGAGCATCCCAGCGATCAAAACAAACAGCGCAGCGCCCATCATACCGTCAAAACGGTCCAGAAACCCTCCGTGACCCGGAATAAGGTTCGAGCTGTCCTTGACGCCAAATTTCCGCTTTGTGGCGCTTTCGATGATGTCTCCGGCCTGACTGGCCATCGAAGCCAAGACCGAGACAACCACAAACAACAAGCCAAACCCGGCATAGCTGGCAAAGATAACGCCGACAATAGCTGCTGCAACCCAGCCTCCAGCCGTGCCGGACCACGTCTTCTTTGGGCTAACTTTGGGCCAGAACTTGGGGCCACCTACAGCTTTGCCAACGAAGTACCCAGCCACATCCGTGGCAACGACAACGGCGATCAGCCAGATCATCCAACCAAAGCCCATATTCTCGCGGATCGAGATGAACCCAAGACCTGCTGCTGCAATCCAGAAAGCGAACAGCGCATAGGTTCCCTTGGATCGACTAACCTGCCCTGCCCCAACCAAAGCCGGCGCGGCCAAAAACGGCAATGTGTATAAGGGTGGTAAGTGATAGCTGAGAACGACCGCTGCGCCTGTCAGGACGCCAAGCTGTACCGCAACACCGGGTTTGCCGGGGTCAACCATACGGACCAGTTCCCACGTCATGAGACCACAGGCTACCGCGATGAAGGCTTCGAACCAAAGCCCGCCCAGCCAAACTTCGACAGCGCCTATGGCGACCAAAACAGCCGCCGACAGCACACGCGCGGTTAAATCAGACCATCGGCCTTCGCTCATGCTGGGATCGCTCCGAACCGGCGATCGCGTGCGCCATAACTTCGGCACAGCCGTTCCAGTTCTTCGGCCGTAAAATCCGGCCACAGAGTGTCAATGAACTCGTATTCGGAATAGGCAGACTGCCAGAGAAGAAAGTTAGAAATCCGAGCTTCTCCGCTGGTGCGGATGACAAGATCCGGATCAGGAAGAACGTGCGTATCCAAATACTTGGGTAGCGTCTCTTCATCCACGTCTTCAGGCTTCAGGCGCCCTTCAGCCACATCCAATGCCAGGCGTTTCGTTGCGCGCGCAACTTCATCCCGCCCACCGTAATTCAAAGCGATGGTCAGGTGTACCAGGTCGTTGTCCTTCGTTGCCTCTTCGAGCGTGTCCATCAAGTCGACCAACTTCGAATCCAACCGCAAACGGTCACCGATAAAGCGAACCCGAATCCCGTTTTGGGCCAACGTTTTGGTTTCTTTGATGATATACCGCTTGAACAAGCTCATCAGGCCAGCAACTTCGGCCTGCGTCCGTTTCCAGTTTTCGGTCGAAAAGGCAAAGACAGTCAAATATTTGATCCCGAGACCCGGGCAAGCTTCGACCACATCCCTCACACGTCGTGCACCGGCCTGATGCCCGAAAAGTCGCGGCCTACCCCGTGCCTGTGCCCAGCGTCCGTTGCCATCCATAATGATCGCAACGTGATGAGGGCCGTCAATCGGCGCTGTATGAGGGGTATCAGGCATGGTTCCGTCAGACCTGCATGATCTCGGCTTGCTTGGTTTCAAGCGCAGCGTCGACGGCCTTGATCATCTCATCCGTCAGGTCCTGAACTTCACTTTCCCAAAGCTTCTGGTCATCTTCCGACATCCCATCCGATTTGGCTTTCTTGATCTGGTCCATCCCGTCGCGGCGCACATTACGAATCGAGACCCGTGCGTGCTCGGCGTATTGGCCGGCGACCTTGCCCAGTTCGCGGCGGCGTTCCTCGTTCAGTTCCGGAATAGGCAGCATGATGATCGTGCCGTTCAGTTGCGGATTGATCCCCAACCCGCTTTCGCGAATGGCTTTTTCAACTTTACCGACAAGGCCCTTGTCCCAAACGTTTACCGTAACCATCCGCGGTTCAGGAACGTTCACGGTCCCGACCTGATTGATCGGTGTCATCGAACCATAAGCATCGACCATAACAGGTTCCAACATTGATGCTGATGCGCGCCCGGTACGCAAAGACGCAAATTCGGTCCTGAGGTTCGCCATCGCGCCGTCCATGCGGCGTTTCAGATCATCGGTGTCCAGTTCGAAATCGTCAGACATTCTGCTCACTCCCCGTCTTCAGGTGCTGTTTGAAAGGCTCATAAGCCATCACAATCGGGATGTATAGCAATGATGCTCGGGAATTGTGCCAATGACCAGAGGTGTTTCCGGCTTTTTCTCGGTCATTAAATGGCAGGTGGCCCGGCCAGTGGCGTGTCCGGCCGGGTCGCAGGATAAAGTTCCGGATCAGGCGTTTACGTCAATCACAACGCGGCCTTTGACCTGACCCTTGAGGATGTCAGCGCCCAATTGTGGCAGATCGCTCAGCGTGGCGGGGTGCACCATTGCCTCAAGCTTGTCCATCGGCAGGTCGGTTGCGACGCGTTGCCATGCACGAACACGGTTTTCGTAGGGCTGCATGACGCTGTCGATGCCCAGCAGGTTCACACCGCGCAGCAGGAACGGAATGACGGTTGCTGGAAGCCCGGCGCCCCCCGCCAAACCAACAGCCGAAACCGACGCACCGTATTTCATCTGCCCCAGAACGCGTGCCAGCATATCACCTCCAACGGCGTCAACACAGCCTGCCCAAGTCTCGCTTTCCAACGGGCGCTTGGTTGTCTCGTTCAAGTCATCACGGGGGACAATTGTCGTGGCCCCCAGAGATTTGAGATAGCCGCCCGCTTCAGCCCGGCCTGTAACTGCCGCGACCTCGTAACCCAGGTTCGCCAAGATCGCCGTCGCGACCGAGCCAACGCCACCCGCAGCACCGGTTACCAGAACCGGCCCGTTGCCAGGCTTAAGGCCGTGATCTTCAAGCGCCATAACGGCAAGCATCGCGGTGAAACCGGCGGTTCCGACTGCCATTGCCTGACGCGTATCCAGCCCGTCCGGCAGCGGCACCAGCCAGTCCGCTTTTGCGTTAGCCTTTTGGGTATACCCACCCCAATGGGCCTCACCCACACGCCAGCCGGTCAGCACAACCTTGTCGCCGGGCTTATAGCGATCGTCCGAGGACGCCTCGACCGTACCGGCATAGTCAATGCCGGGCACATGCGGGTAATTGCGCACCAGACCGCCACCCTTAGGCGACATGCACAGTCCGTCCTTGTAGTTGACCGTCGAATATTCGACAGCCACCGTGACCTCACCCGAAGGCAGATCATCGGTTGAAAGTTGTTTGACCACGGGGCTGGCCAGCCCGCTCTCGTCGTCTTTTTCCATCACCAATGCATTAAACATCTGATTTCCTCTCGTTTCAGAAAAGCCAGGCCCAATTCTTCACCTGGCGAAAAATATCTCGGGGGAGCCGCGTAGCGGCGGGGGCAGAGCCCCGACCCCTTTAGATCCAGAACTTTTCCTGCACCTTGGCGCGGCGCATTCCGTCCGGCGTTTCCACTTCGACAACCGAACCCGCGTCCCAGTGGCTCAGCCGCAGCATGCCAATGGCGACGTTTGTCTGAAAGTCGGGGGACCACGCCGCCGAGGTTACCTGACCTACGCGCTTACCACCGGCCATCACTGACCACGGTTGATCGCAAGCAGGAACCGCATCGCCATCAATCGCAATGGGGCGAATTTGCTGAACGGGCCCTTCTTTCGCGACGCGTAGGAGCGCATCCCGCCCGATACAACCGATCGCCGTGTGCGTGTTGCAGAACTTGCCCAAACCGCACTCATGTGGCGTGTTGTCGTCTGTCATATCGTTGCCATAAGACAGCAGCCCACCTTCGATCCTCTCGATCAGGTTCGGGCATCCTGCGCGCACGTTCAGGTCTTCTCCGGCTGCAAACAGTGCGTTCCAGAGGGGCATCCCGATATCCGAGCCCTCGACATAGATTTCGAAGCCACCCTGCTTGGAATAGCCCGACCGCGCGACCGCCAGATCGCGGCCTTTGAATTCGAACATGTCAAACTTGAAGAAACGGATATCGCGCACGCGATCACCGAAGACACGGGACATCAGTTCATCCGCTTTGGGCCCCTGCACTGCCAGTGGCGACACATCGGGTTCATCCACTAGCACATCCAGCCGATACCCGTTGGCAATCCCCTTGACCCAGAGCAGCAGATCGCTGTCCGCAATGGAAATCCACCAGCGGTCATCCGACAGCTTTACCGCCACAGGGTCATTCAGCATACCGCCTGTCTCATCGACGATTGGCACGTAATAGCACTGCCCTGGCAGCATCCCCCGCAGATCACGCGGGGTCAGCATTTGCATAAGCCGCGCCGCATCTGGCCCGCGCAGTTCAACCTGACGTTCGCAGGACACGTCCCAAACCTGAACATGTTCCTTCAGGTGGCGGTAATCTGCCTGGACACTTTCGAAAACCGTGGGCAAGCGCATACGGTTGTAGATGGTGTATGCTTTGACACCAGCTGCCTCGACACCTTCCGAAAACGGTGTGCGACGCAACCGGCGCGAGAGCGAAACTTGCGGCATTCAGGCCTCCTGCAAGATGGGGACCGGATCGTTGACAGGCCGCGTTGATCCATTTTCGGTCAACATCTTCTGGACCTGCCCGCGATGGTGGGTCTTGGGGTTAAGAGTGTAAGAATTCCATTGCCACCACAGCAATGTAGTGAAACATTCAGGACCCATTGGCGCTTGGGAGGATCAGCCTTGACCGCCCCGCTGCGCCATCAGGATCATCACTTTGGGCCAGTCCAATCAATCGGGCAAATTTCAGCCGACTTACCACCGAAATCCCATACGCGTCCGTAGTCGCGCACCTTGGATTTCGTACCCCGCGCAACGATGATGTCAGGTCCCATCCAGTATTTCGAATTTGATACCATAACAGGGTGGTCAGCGTCTTTCCCGGCCAGCATCTCGACCTCGCCCTGAATCTTTCGACCAATCGAAATGCGGCGTTTATTTCCGTCGCGCTCGATCTGGACCGGCGCTTTTTCGGCGCCAATAATCTCGCTCACCAGCATGGTGAACAAACCCGTGGTTCCGCCAGCTTGACCGCTGAAGATCTGTAGAAGCCCGTTATAGGCCTTGCCGCTTGCTCTTTCGTCAACATACGCAGCAACTTTCCACTGACCTTCACCCATCCGTCCGGGAATATCGACCAAAAGCCCAACATTCAGCCCCGACAGATCTTCGCCCTCATAGTGCCCTTCGTCGATAATGATACCCATCCAAGCATGACAATGCCCTTCGGTCGGAGGGTGCGCGCCCAGCGACACAACACACGGACAAAACACGTCGCAGGAACAATTCAGGATTAGCTCACCCTTGATCGCCCAGTTCGTTGGCGACATCTCACGCCGCTTGGGATTTGGCATACGACTGTCAATACGTTGACTGATCGGCAACCTATCAGCTTCGGGTTTTCTGTTTTTTGCCATTAGCTTATCCTCCGAAATTATAGGGATAGATCAACAGGATTATACCGCCCGTGATCAGTGCAAACCCCAGCGGACGCGTGATCGCGTGCCCGATTTGGGGAAGTTTTTCGAGTACCATGAAGAAGGTCGCAAGACCCATCCACAACAGGCTCATGACGCCGCCCACAAAACCAAGCGCCATAAAGCCCCAGCAACAGCCGACACAGAATGCGCCAAGACCCAGACCCATGCGCAAGCCGCCAGTAAAGCCGGTTTTCCAATGCCCAAGGAAATAGGTCATGGGGGCGTGACAGACGCCGTGACAGACCTCTTTCGCGCGGGTGAACTGAAAAGCTCCGACCGCAATCATCAAGCCGCCTGATACAAGCCCGGATTTGGCAATGCCCAGCATGTCCACGACGCCGCCGAACAACAAAGCCAATTGCACCCCGGTGATCAGGGCGGCAAATCCGACCCAGACCACGAAATATCCGGTCAGGACACCCAACCACCCCGTGCGCGAGCCGTTTGCGCTGCGGATCAGATCGTCATAGCTGCGCAAGGTCGGGACCAAAGTTGGCAGCATCATCGCGGCCATCATGATTGCCCACATCCAGAACAAGGGGCCGAATTCGGCCATGGGCATATACATGTCCATTCGCGGGTCCATGGCGGCCATCGCCTGCCCCATCGGACCGGGGCGGCCGATAAAATCCACATCCATATTGCGACTCATGGTGAACATCATCCACCACGCCCACAGGATCAGAATGTAGAATCCCAGCCACAAGCCACTGCGAAGTACAGCGCGACTCATATGCTCCTCCCGACTCAGTTCTTGCTTTTCAAATGTCAGACTTTTAAATGTCAGACAAATAAAAAAACACAGGCGGTCACAGGATTATGAAAATCGACCCTCGGAAACCTGCAGATTTATCTGCACAAATCGCGCAAGCGATACGCGACGCCATTGTATCAGGCGAATTGATCGTTGATGAGCGTCTGCCGTCCGAAGCCGAACTTGCCGATCAGTTTGAGGTCTCGCGCCCCACGGTTCGTGAAGCGCTGAAAAGACTTGCTGCTCAGTCTCTTATTCGTACGCAACGTGGTGCTACCGGTGGCGCTTTTGTCAATCGCCTGAGTTTCGAAGACGCCTATTCCCAGCAGATTACAACCTCAACCTTACTGTTGTCGATGAACACTGTCAGTTTCGATACTGCTTGCGAAGCGCGCTATGCACTGGAACGCGCCTGCGCTCGCCTTTCGTCGGAACGTCGGACGGCCGATCAGCTGGCCACGATGCGCGCCGAAATCTTCAGACAAGCACAGCCGGGCCTGACGGACGAAGCCTTCTGCGCCTCAGACGTGGCCTTTCACCGCGCTTTGGTCGACGGCGCCGGAAACCCCGTCCTGTCCTATCAGCTGGCCGGAGCAGTCGAGGCGATGCAACCGCTTATGAACATGATCACCTTTACGGCCAGATCCCGAGAAGAGATCATTTCGCTGCATACGCAGATCGCGGATGCCTTGGAGCGCGGTGATGTGGAAGAAGTTGACGATAGCCTTTTAAGGCTCGAGAAATACACAAGAAAACTGGCGCGCGATGTCGCCGAAAAAAAGCGTAAACCAGCTTGATGAGGAACAGATGGTACCGGTCCTTAATGTTGTCGCAGCCTTACTAACTATTGCCTTTGGTCTGTTCGGCTTTCTTGCACCGGCGTGGACAGCTGCTTCGTTGGATTTAGCACCAACAAGCAGCACCATGGGCCTAAGTGAGATGCGCGCGTCGGTGGGGGGGCTTTTCGTCGTAACCGGGATAGCAGTTCTGTGGCTTAACGCACCCATGGCTTATACGATGCTGGGCGTTGTGTACGCGGGCGCGGCACTCGGGCGGTTTGTGTCAGTCCTTTTGGACAACCCGCCTTTGGTCAAAGCAGTGACATTCGGTGGAATCGAAGCCGTTCTGGCTATTTGGTTGATTTTGGCCAACCTAAACAAAGCAACGTAAGTATTTGTTTTGGCGCGCTTCACCCGAAAAACTCGGGAATTGCATCCCGATTGCACCTCACCTATATAGAACAGGTCCTTCGGGACTATGGACATAAACGCGCTCGTAATAAGCGGATCGGACCCGGGGGCGGTACCCGGCGGCTCCACCATAAACCTTCGTTTGGGGTGTTTGGGGCCGAAATAGGATCGACGAACGTCTAAAGGGGTTAGCTTTGTCTCGGCTGTCTGCCACCGTTATCGGCGAAACTAGTACAATTGCAAACGACAATCGTGCTCCGGTTGCAGTTGCTGCGTAAGCAGTAGCAAGACCGAAACTTAAGCCCTTGCGCCTAGCCGCGTAAGGCGGGGTTCGCAGGTACCTGGCAACAGAAACCTGCATTTTCCCCAAGATGTTTTTCTGCTGTCTGTCTAGCGTTCAGACTTTTTTCACTCCTTTTGTGCATGCTTGACCAACAATAAAGGAGAGCTGAGATGTCTCACGCAAAGGTGCTCAGAGAGTGGTATTCCGAAGTCTGGGAAAAGGGGAATACCGATGCCATTGATACCTATTTTGCGCCGGAAACAATGGCCGAAGGGCTGATTCCTGAAATGCAGGTAGGTGCTGACGAATTCCGGGACCTCGTGATAGCTTTTCGGCATATCCTAGGTGACATCGAAGTCGACATGCCCAAAATCGTTGAAGATGGGGATTGGGTGTCAGCTATCATTCACCTGCGTACCACACGCGCCGACAACGGCGCTCCGTTGCAGGCGACCGGTAGTATGATGGGCCGGATTAGAGATAATCGTGTGGTTGAGGTCTATAATCAGTTCGACTTCATCTCACTGTTTGAGCAGCTTGGTCAGTTTCCTCAGGATACCTTACCCATATGTATGACGGGTCAGAGGTTGGATTGGGCGTAAACCGCAGTTCCAATCCTTAAGCTGCGCTGTGTCCCCAACAATCCTGAATCCGCTCTGACAATTCTTGTCTGATCCCTGCTAAAAGCCTGTAACGCATGACGGTATCCGGATAGAAGACCCGCATAACAGGTCAGCGGATCGAAAACCATGGCGCCAAACACAGCGGAAATGATCAAAGTGTTCGGGCGCATCGGTCTTTTATCTTTTGGCGGCCCTGCAGCGCAGATTTCCCTAATGCATCAGGAGTTGGTCGAGGAACGTTCATGGTTGGACGAGCAAACATTCTTGCGCGCGCTCTCGTTGTGTATGTTGCTGCCCGGCCCAGAGGCAATGCAGTTGGCAACCTACGCAGGCTGGCGGCTGCGTGGCGTTTTGGGCGGGTTGATTGCCGGCTTTCTGTTCGTTTTGCCCGGAGCTCTGGTTATTGCAGTGCTGGTATCACTTTACGCGAGTTACGGCGCGCTTCCGCTTGTGCAATCCGGGTTCTTGGGGATCAAAGCTGCGGTGATCATCATTGTTTTGCATGCCCTTAGAAACCTGTCCCGAAAAGCGCTGAAAAATACCGAGCATATTGGCGTTGCCGCTCTGAGTTTTCTGTCGATCTTTCTTCTTAACCTGCCCTTTCCACTGATAATCGTGGCCGCCGCGGTTTGGGGGTTTTTTAGGTTCCAGAGCGACAGCCCAACTCGGACAATGAATAAGGTCGACACTCCCACAGGATATATCCGAACCGGACTGACCTGGGTGACACTTTGGTTGGCGCCTTTGATTTTGCTTAGTCTGACGGGTCAGAAACTACTGGCGGACCTCGGCTGGTTCTTCGCACGTCTTGCAGTTGTGACCTTTGGCGGCGCTTACGCAGTGTTAGCGTATATGACCCAAACGGTCGTGGACAAGTATCAATGGATCAGCACACCGCAGATGATTGATGCACTTGGATTGGCCGAAACGACTCCAGGTCCGTTGATTTTAGTGACCCAATTCGTGGCTATGCTTACCGGTCAGGCGGATGGAGGGTTTCCACTTGCCCTTGCGGCCGGTGCAGTTGCGCTTTGGGCAACATTCGTCCCATGCTTTTTATGGATTTTCATGGCCGCACCTTATCTGGATCACCTCGCAAGCCGCCCAAGATTGTCAGCGGCTCTGAACGGAATCACAGCAGCGGTCGTAGGTGTGATTCTCAATTTGTCGGTGTGGTTCGGCTTAAATGTGCTGTTCCACAATGTCCCGCAGAAAACATGGGGTTTCTTTTCGTTTCCTTGGCCTGACTATGCATCCGCGCACCTGATCGCTTTGTGTCTTGTAGTGCTGGTTTGGGTGTTGATATTTAAATTCAAATTTGGCATGGGGCGAACATTGGCCATGATGGCGGCGGCCGGAATGGCCTCTCACTTCCTATGAACAATCCGCCTAATCGTGGTCTTTCGTTTCCGGCGAAATCGCTTATGCTTAGAACATCAATTTTGAGGAAGACACATGTCGCAGGACATTGATTACGGGAACCTTATGCACACGGCGATGCGTGGGCTAATCAAGAAGGTTCTGACAAGCGTTTCGAAAAACGGCCTGCCAGGGGCGCATCATTTCTTTATTACCTTCGACACCCAACAAGATGGGGTGGAATTGGCTGACTGGTTGCGCGACAGATATCCCGATGAAATGACAATCGTCGTGCAGCACTGGTTTGAAAACCTAGAGGTCGGCGACAAGGGGTTCGCGATCACACTGAATTTTGGCGACGCGCCTGAGCCGCTTTATATCCCTTATTCGTCTATCAAAACGTTTGTTGACCCCTCGGTCGAGTTTGGTTTGCGCTTCGAAAGCCCGGAAGAGGAAGAGGTTGCTCAATTCATCGAAGACGCTATCGAAGTTGAGGAAGAAGAGGAGCAACACGACGCCGACGTCGTTTCGCTCGACAGCTTTCGCAAATAACCGCTGGATTATTGACGCTTTAGAAAAGTCTCGACTGATCGGGACTTCACTCCGTTTCTGAACCGCGAAAACGACAGATTCAGACCGCCTTCGGTCAGCGTTCGATCGTATTGCTGCAGCTCGTAGCCACCGTTTTCGTCGATGAACAAGGAAAAAACTGTCATTGTTTGCCCATCGATCCGGCCCCATACGAACGGTTCGCCCTGCATCGGATCCAAGGGCACTTCGTGTCCAAAGACATTACGTCTCATTGCGGCAGAAAATACGTCTGTACGCTCGGACTCTTTGAAATCAATGGAAAACGACTGCTCTTTTATCCGACCGTCTGCTTTGTAGGTCGTTGTTTTCCAACTGACATTAAACCCATCTTTAAGTTCGTGGATCGAGACGCTCATGTCCCTGGGGACTTCACCTCCATCCGCGTCCACCATGTTTGCAGAGCCAACATAGTCACCGACAAAGGGGGCGATTTCGTCAGCAAGAACAGGTTGAGACGAAAGCGTAACGCACACGAGCGCAACAACAGAGAACGTGAGCATTTTTAGGGCAAGTAGCCGTTCTGAAAGTAACACGAGACTCTCCGCAACATTGACTAACTTATTCTAGCCCACCTGTTAGCACGCACAATGGGTCGAATTGTAATCCCCTAAATAAAATGAAGCATTTGTCGATCTATACCTTTGTGAACCATAAGTTTAAGGTGCGCGAAACTGCCCGATTGCACGGTGGCGTAGCGGCAGGTAAATGGCATACGACAGTATACAAGACGGAGTGACAGATGTCCCAGACCCGCACAGAATCCGACAGCTTTGGCCCGCTGGAGGTTCCTTCGGATAAATATTGGGGTGCGCAGACCCAGCGCTCCATCATGAATTTCCCCATTGGATGGGAGAAACAGCCTGTGGCCATCGTGCGGGCCTTGGGCGTTATCAAAAAAGCCTGCGCAATGGAGAACAAGGCGACCGGTAAACTGGACGCTCGGATCGCTGACGCCATCATTCAGGCCGCCGGAGAAGTCTTCGAAGGCAAGTTCGACGACAACTTCCCACTGGTCGTGTGGCAAACCGGGTCGGGAACTCAGTCCAACATGAATTCGAACGAGGTCATCGCGAACCGTGCGATCGAGATCCTGGGCGGAGTTATCGGATCCAAGGATCCCGTGCACCCCAATGACCATTGCAACATGGGACAATCTTCGAACGACACCTTCCCCACCGCCATGCACATCGCAACAGCCATGAGCGTGCGTGACGTACTGTTGCCTGGGCTCGAGAAGCTAGCCTTGGGGTTGGAGCAGAAATCCGAGGAATTCAAAGATATTATCAAGATCGGTCGAACTCATACCCAAGACGCAACGCCTCTGACGCTGGGTCAGGAATTCGGTGGCTACGCCCATCAGATCCGTCAGGGGATCGAGCGCATAAAGGCCGCTATGCCCGGTATCTATGAGCTAGCTCAGGGTGGCACAGCCGTGGGCACCGGTTTGAACACTCAAAACGGCTGGGGTGAAGCCGTTGCAGCAAATATGGCCGAGATCACCGGCCTGCCCTTCGTGACAGCGCCTAACAAGTTTGAGGCGCTGGCCGCGCATGACGCCATGGTCTTTTTGTCGGGCGCTTTGGCGACAATCGCGGGTAGCTGTTATAAAATTACCAACGATATCCGTCTGTTGGGATCGGGTCCTCGATCGGGTCTGGGCGAATTGATCTTGCCGGAAAACGAACCGGGTTCGTCAATTATGCCGGGCAAAGTGAACCCCACACAGGCCGAAGCACTGACACAGGTCGCGGCGCATGTCATGGGCAATGACGCCGCAGTAAAGTTTGCCGGTAGTCAGGGCCACTTCGAGTTGAATGTTTACAACCCGATGATGTCCTACAACCTGTTGCAGTCAATCCAGCTTTTGGGCGACGCAGCCGATAGCTTTACCGAACGGATGCTACTGGGCATTCAGGCAAACGAGCCGCGCATTGAAAAGCTGATGAAGGAATCGCTGATGCTGGTGACAGCTCTGGCGCCCACCATCGGCTATGACAACGCCACGACGGTTGCAAAGACTGCGCATAAGAACGGCACGACCCTCAAGGAAGAGGCCATCGCCCTGGGTTTTGTGGATGAAGCGACATTTGACGCCGTGGTCCGCCCCGAGCAAATGATCGGTCCAAAGGACTGATGAGTAAGCCGGTCAATCTGAACCGGTATCGAAAGGAAAAAGCGCGGGCTGAAAAGAAGGCCCGCGCCGACCAGAATGCTATCACCTTTGGGCGTAAAAAGTCAGAAAGAGATGCAGCCGAAAAAGTACTGAACAAGCAACGCCGCGACTTGGACAACCATGAGTTGGACGAATGAGCGGCCGCCCCGTCAAACGGTCCCTGACCCTGAAGGGACACCGTACTTCGGTATCGCTCGAGGATGAGTTCTGGCAGGCATTCCGAGACATTGCCAAAATAAAGGATATTCCAATCAATGCGCTAGCGGCTGAAATTGACGTGTCTCGTGATCCCGAAATCGGCTTGGCATCTGCAATTCGTGTATACATTTTGAACTGGTATCGTGCCTGATATTGGGTGCTTGATTTAAAACTACCGGGGTGTGTATGCTCAACCGGAACAAAAGCGGTACATACATGAGCCAGACTACACAAGGACCGGACGGTCAGCCTCGCTGCAAATGGTGCCAGGCCGCGCCTGAGTTTTTCGATTATCATGATAACGAGTGGGGATATCCCGTTGCGGATGACCAACGCTTGTTCGAAAAGCTATGTCTCGAAAGTTTTCAATCCGGGTTGAGCTGGCGGACAATCCTATCCAAGCGTGAGAACTTTCGGAGAGCGTTTAAACAATTCGAAATCAACGCTGTAGCGGCGTTTGATGACGCAGATATTGAACGTCTTTTGCACGATGAAGGAATTGTCCGACATCGCGGCAAAATTCAAGCCGTCATAAATAACGCCCAATGCGCACAATGTCTGATCACTGAGCACGGATCACTTGCTGCTTATGTCTGGCAGTATGAGGCGGATATGCCACCCGAACCTCAGACAGCATCAACCTCGGCTGAGTCTGTGGCCATGTCCAAGGATCTCAAAAAGAGAGGTTGGAAATTCGTTGGGCCAACCACTGTTTTTGCGTTCATGCAAGCGATGGGGCTTGTAAATGATCACGCAAATGGATGCGTAATGCGCGAAAAAGCGGCGCAGAATCGCCGCGATTTCATTGTTCCAACGTAGATCTGTTTAAATCGACGCGCGGTAGATTTTCTCGATATTCCCACTCAGAGCCGCGTTGAACTCATCATTCGATTGCTGTTTGGACAGTCCCTCGGTCAGAGCACGCGAGAAAGATGCGATCATTTTACCGTTCTGACCCAACAGATCGCAGGCTTGTTCTGTCGAATATCCGCCCGACAAAGCAACCACACGCACCACGCGTGGATGATCGGCAACGGCGTCATACAGGTTCGCATTGGTGGGGATCGTCAATTTCAGCATCAAATCCTGTCCCTCATCCAATTGATCAAGGTTTTTAAGGATTTCAGCCTTCAGAATGTCTTCGGCTTCGGCCTTGGTTGCCGAGTTAATATTCACCTCAGGCTCGACAATCGGAACCATATCAGCCGCAATCACTTCCCGCGCAATGTCGAATTGTTGCGCAACTACAGCTGCGATGCCCTCGGCATTGGCTTCATGAATAACCGAGCGTTCTTTAGTTCCAAACACGCCCGACGCTTTCGCTAGGGTGTCGGCTAGACCAGGGATCGGCTTCATCATCTGAACACCATTCGCCTCGTCCTCTAACCCTTTGTCGATCTTGAGAAAAGGCACGATGCGCTTTTCCGACCAAAGGAAATCAGCGACTTTTCGGCCATCAATTTCTTCACCCAGTGTCCGCTCGAACAGGATGGCTCCGATAACTTTTTCATTGGTGAAATCATCTGCCAGGATAATCCGGGCGCGCATCTTCTGAATTTCCCCAAACATCTCCTCGTCCGAGGAATAGTCTGATGCCTCAACCCCATAGAGTGCCAGCGCTTTGGGTGTCGAGCCGCCGCTTTGATCCAGTGCTGCAATAAAGCCAGCTCCATTGGACATTTGCTCGCGCTGTTCTGATTTGGACATATGATATTCCCGTTCGAAATGATTCCGCTGTTTTCAACCGCATACAGCATGGCGCATCACGATGGTAGTTTGTTAGCGCTCAACGATGCGCAACCAAATTCCGTCCTTCGATCGGACAGTCAGATGCGCTACCGGAATCGGCGTTTTGCCCTCGATTAACTCTAACCGGAAGTGCTGCAGCAATTTGGACAGGATCAATGGGCCCTCGATCATGGCAAATCCAGCGCCCGAACACACACGAGGACCAGCTGAGAACGGAATGAAGGCTTCTCGCTGGCAACGCTTGCCGTTTTCCGTGGCCCATCTGTTCGGATCAAACTCATCCGGATGATCCCAAAGGCGTTCGTGCCGGTGAAGATGCCACGGGCTGATAACGAGTTGAGCCCCTTTTGGAACGTCGCGGTCGCGAAAGCGTTGGGGGCACGTAGTTTCGCGCACCATCATGGGGACAGGCGGATAAAGTCGAAGCGTCTCGCGAAAGACATCTCTGCTCAGCTTTAGCTTCGACATTTCCGAGATATCGGAGAGATTTACAGCCCGAGCTTCGGCAGCAAGCTTATCTTGCCACTCTGGGTATAAGGCCATCAGGTACAACGCCCAAGCCAGAGCCGAGGCGCTTGTTTCATGGCCTGCCAGAAAGAAAATCGCAACTTGGTCGACCATCTCATTTGTGTCGAAACATGTCCCGGTCTCAGGGTCCGGAGTCGTCATGATTTTAGTTGCCAGATCGTTGGGCGCACATCCTCGAGCAATTAATTCAGCACGTTGTTGCGTCAGCTTCCCAATCAAAGCCCTTATTTCATTTGCGTTTTCTCGAGTTCTTGAAGAATGGAACCGAGGCATCCACCGTGGTAGCGGAACAAATGCGGCCAGGTTCAACAAGGGTTGCTGGCGTTGGTAAGCCCTGAACTTCTGAAAGACTTGCGCCGCGACTTCATGTTCGATCGGCACTGAGAATAAGGTTCGAAAGATAACATCGGCGGCGGCATGGCTTGTTAACTCTTCACATTCGATGTCGGTGCCGACCAGAGGGCGTATTCGTCGCACTGCTGCTTCCGCGGCCTGAAGCATCGCAGGGAACGTATCTTTTAGCCGCCCCCCCTCAAACGCCGGGTCGATGATCCTGCGTTGTCGTTTCCACGTTTCACCATTGGTTAAGAAAACAGACTCTCCTAAAAGTGGTCGTAAGCCTTCGCTGATGCGTTCAGATTTAGGAAAACCTTCCGCTCGTTTTTTCAAAACAGTTTCAACAAGTTCAGGCTGGTTCATCATGTACGATCGGAAGAACGGAGTCCGAAACTCGGCCATCCATGCGCGATACAGGCGTTGCGGTTGTGCGGAAAGGATATCTTGACGAAACAGCTTGAGGTACCGCCACAGCGAAACATGGTTTGGGCGTGAGGGCGGCTTTGGCGGTATCACAGCATCACCGTCCGGTGCTTTGAGACTGCGATATCGATACGGGACTTAGACGAACTACGACCACGGAATCTCTGGGCCAAAGACTGAGGTCCGGCCGTGATGCGGAAATAGTCGTACGCCCCGACACGATCGAAGGCGCACAGATACTGAAAATGAAGACGAAAGAAACGCCACCGCAAAGCCTGCCAACGCTCTGGCGAAAGTGTTTGCGTGAATGCTGCCGACAAGACCAAGGGCCATTTTTTACTTTCGGTTGCGACGCCGGAAACGCCGACAGGGTCGCAAAGAGCAAAAGAACATCCGTCACCCGGAGCCGATACGTCCACCCAGGTGAGATTGTACTGAACGGAAAGAAATTGAAGATCCGTCCGCAACTCTTTGGCATTTGGGAGAAACGACACCATTGGCACGACCTGACCCAAGGATAGGAAAGACAGAGCTGGTCGGAAACCTGTGTCCGGTGCACTCCTGATTACATCAGCCAGAACTGAGACCCCGATATGTGCGCCGGAACTGTGGCCAACAACCAAGACTTCATCCACGTCCGTAGCCAGCGCCTGCCTAATCAGTTCGGTGAATTCAGTCATGCGTTTACGCAAAGCGGCGGGCGTTTCACCCTTTAAGCTCGCCGAATAAGCGTAGTCGTGCATCAGATAATAAGCGAATAGCTTGTTGTCGATCTTTTGAAACCAACGCAAAAGCAGGCAGAACGTCAGAATGGCTGGAGCAATGACAAAGAGGTCAAAGAACTGGCTGCCGCCTTTCCAGATACCCCAGGCTATGGCCAGTGCTGCGGCCAGCTGAAACACAAGCATCGCAAGCGGATAGAGTGCAGCGATTACAGGCCCTTTGCGTAAACGCATCAGCCGTCTAAACGTCCCAGTAGCAAGGTAAATCCACGCGGTTCTAACCAGTTGCACATAAGTCGCAACAACCGAGTTGGACATGCTGTCCCTGACAATATCCGACCAGACCAACACCTGAATCTGTGTCTCAACCTCGGTTCCGTCTTGTTCTGAATGGACATGCCATCCAAAGGGACCGTCCCCCATTTTGGCTGAAACCGATATCTGATATCCTGACAACGCGGACTGCGCCGCCCCTTCCGAGCGGTACAGTTCGCGGTATCTGCGAGGATGTATGGGATCATAACCGGGAATGTAAAACACCCGGCGCCGTTTGACCTGCTCTTGGTTTTCGTGACTGTTCATAGTCTTACCTTCTGCTGAGCAGATTAGCGCAGCGTTATCATCAAGGTAAGTCAGATCAGTACTTTAGCCAAAATTTGCCAGCGCCGGGAAAGCTTCCAGCAACCACCAGCTAAACTCGGTGAACAACCCGGTGATCAACATGATGCCAACGAACAGCAACAACCCACCCATCACTTTTTCGATTGTCGCCATATGAGGCTTGATCTTGTTCATAACGGTCATCGAGCGGTTAAGGAACATTGCAGCCAGCAAGAACGGTATGCCGAGTCCCGCAGCGTAAACACCCAAGAGCAACGTTCCACGGGCCACCGAGGCTTCAGACGCCGCCAAGGACAGGATCGCGCCAAGCTGAGGACCGATACACGGCGTCCATCCAAAAGCAAAAGCCAGTCCGAGGATGTAAGCTCCAAAAACAGAACCGCCCGAATCTCCGGTTTCGATCCGCGCTTCACGGTCCAGGAACGGGATGCGGAAGACATTCAGAAAGTGAAGACCGAACACAATCACCACAGCACCTGAAAGCTTCGCGAAAAGCACTTGGTTTTGCAGGACAAACGCGCCAAAGGCCGAGGCCGTGAAGCCCAGTAACAGGAAGACAGTCGACAAGCCCAGCACAAAGAACAATGCGGTCAGCGTCGCTTTGCGCCGCGCCGCAGTCTGGTCCTGCATTTCGTTGATCGACACACCGCTCATATAGGCAAGATACGGTGGCACGATCGGCAAGACACACGGCGAAAGGAAACTAATCAGTCCGCCCAGCATCGCGATGAACATGGCAGGCAGCAGGCCCGCGTCGATGATATCTATTCCAAACATAATTCAGCACATATGGTATGATGTGGCGAACGTCACGAGGCCATTCAGTCACATCCTCGTGGTTGCACGCTGGACACCCGGTCAAAGTGGAAATATTTCATCTCTATGTCAAACCCAACTGAAACTCTCGACGCATTGGGCCTGCTTTGTCCCCTGCCCGTTCTGAAAGCTAGAAAACGTTTGAAATCAATGCCCTCCGGGGCAGTTCTGCGTGTTCTGGCCGACGATCCTGCTGCGATTATTGACGTCCCGCATTTCTGCAGCGAAAGCGGTCACCAC
Organism: Ruegeria sp. D3; assembly: GCF_056534465.1. NCBI lineage: Bacteria > Pseudomonadati > Pseudomonadota > Alphaproteobacteria > Rhodobacterales > Roseobacteraceae > Ruegeria > Ruegeria sp. D3. Next base: position 61,525 of record NZ_JBQFPK010000007.1, on the reverse strand, counting down.
TTGCTGGCGCAAGAAGAAACCGAAGGCCATCAAGTCTACCTGATCCAGAAAAAAGGCTAAGTTTAAGTCGCGAATGTTACAAAAAAGGCGGGCTCTTTCGCCCGCCTTTTTGTTTATTGCCCCAGTGACCACCATCCGCGCCGCTTGGGCTTCGTAGGTTCTGCAGGTTCCTCGGCGACGACCTCAAGTACCGGCTCTTCTGTTACTGGTTCCGGTTCCGGCGCTACCTCCGGTTCCTGACTTTCCTCTGCGACTGCTGCTACAGGCTCTTCCGCCTCCGCCTCGGGTGACTCAGTGCTTTCAGCAACAATATCGTCAGCGAGTTCGACTTCATTCGATTCCGCTGGTGCAGCCGATTCCTTTACGGTTTCTTCGACCACTTCAGTTTGCACCTCAGCAGTCTCAACTGACTCGCCTTCGGCATCAACCGGTGTGGTTTCCTTCTTTTTACGACGTGGCGCTCGGCGGCGTTTAGGCTTAGCCTCTTCCTCGCTGCTTTCCGCCGGAACGGACTCTGCAGCGTCGGTTTCGTCTACTTCGACCGGTGCTTCTTCTTCTCCAGTGGGCGCCTCTGCGGCCTCAACGTCATCTGCGCTCACCTCAGCCGTTTCGCCATTTCCATTTCCCTTCTTGCGGCGGCGGCGGCGGCGCTTGCGCTTGGGCTTGGCTTCTTCGTCTGTCTGAGGCGTTTCGTCTTCGACCTTTTCCTCTTCATCTGCGTCGACAAGATCCATCAGCGATGCATCTACGGAAACGACTGGCGCTGTCGCTTCGGGCACAATCCGACTTGCAGTCTTAAACTTCTCCATCGAGAAATCGGGGCTGACCAGATGGATATCCCCTTCCACACGAACCGAAAGACCATAGCGCGACTCGATTTGGGCGATATGCTCACGTTTCTGGTTCATCAGGAAATTCGCGATGCTGACGGGGCAGCGCACCAAAACCTCGCGCGAGCGGCGCCGCGTACCTTCTTCTTCGATCTGACGCAAAATGGTCAACGCCATGTTGTCGTCCGAACGGATCAGCCCGGTTCCATGACAGGATGGGCAAGGCTGCGTCGTTGCTTCCAGCATACCCGGGCGCAACCGCTGTCGACTCATCTCAAGCAGGCCGAAGCCGGAAATACGACCAACCTGAATGCGCGCCCGATCCGTTTTCAACTTATCCTTTAGACGCTTTTCGACGGCCGAGTTGTTCTTGCGCTCGTCCATATCGATAAAGTCGATGACAATCAGACCGGCCAAGTCGCGCAGTCGCAACTGGCGCGCCACTTCTTCGGCAGCTTCGAGATTGGTCTTGAGCGCGGTTTCCTCGATCGAACCTTCCTTGGTCGCGCGACCCGAGTTCACGTCGATTGCGACCAACGCTTCGGTTACACCGATTACGATGTAGCCACCCGATTTCAACTGCACAGTCGGGTTGAACATCCCGGCCAGATAGCTTTCCACTTGATAGCGCGCAAACAGCGGCAGAGCATCCTCATACCGTTTCACGTTCTTGGCATGGGACGGCATGATCATCTTCATGAAGTCCTTGGCGATGCGGTACCCGCCCTCGCCTTCGACCAGTACCTCGTCGATATCGCGATTGTACAAATCGCGGATCGAGCGTTTGATCAGGTCGCCCTCTTCATAGATCTTAGCCGGCGCTATGGATTTGAGCGTCAACTCGCGGATCTGCTCCCACATACGCTGCAGGTATTCGTAGTCACGTTTGATCTCGGATTTGGTCCGTTTGGCCCCAGCGGTCCGAATGATCAGGCCGGCACCTGTCGGCACGTCGATATCTGCCGCGATCTCTTTCAGTTTCTTGCGGTCCGGCGCGTTGGTGATCTTGCGGCTGATACCGCCACCCCGCGCTGTGTTTGGCATCAAGACGCAATAGCGACCGGCCAACGAGAGATACGTGGTCAGCGCTGCGCCCTTGTTGCCACGCTCTTCTTTGACGACCTGAACCAGCAAAACCTGCCGGACCTTGATCACCTCTTGGATTTTGTACCGGCGCGGGCGCGGCTTGCGCGGAGGGCGAATGTCTTCGCTGTCATCCTCATCCGCAACAGATTCGATCGTGTCGTCTTTTGCGGTAGCATCCGCGCGGGCTTCGGTATCGTCCGGCTCATCGGAGTCAGCCTTGCTTTCAGCTTGCTCAGTGTCAGCATCCGACGGCGCGTCTTCCGACGCAACAGCGTCGACGTCGGGTTGAGTATCAACCTGACCCGCCTCGTCGGTGGAGGATGTTTCCAAGTCCTCTGTTTGGGTCTCTTCACCCTCCGTATCCGAGGCAACTTCTTCCTCTACAGTGGGGTCGGCACTTTCCGGTTCGTCTGCGGCTGCTACAGTTTCCGCATCTGGTGCTTCCACGTCGTCGAGCGGTTCCTCAACGGGAGTGTCCGCGACGTGATCCGCTGGGGAAGTCCCTTCGGGCACAGCCATCTCGGGTTGTTCGTCGCCCTCATCCAGATCAATCGTTTCCATACCCGAGGGTTCCGAAGACACCTCAAGCGTCTCGACTGCATCATCCGTTTTGACGTCGGCAGCCTTGGTCCGCGACCGCGAACGGCGTTTCTTGGGCTTGGATTCTTCCGCCTCATCCCGAGCCCTCATGGCCTCGGCATAAGCGCGTTCTTCCTCCATCAGCGCTTCACGATCGGCAACTGGGATTTGGTAGTAGTCGGGATGAATTTCGGAAAACGCCAGAAAACCGTGCCGGTTTCCGCCGTAATCCACAAAAGCCGCCTGCAAAGACGGCTCAACCCGCGTTACTTTTGCTAGATAGATGTTGCCAGCAAGCTGACGTTTGTTTTCGGACTCAAAATCGAACTCCTCGACCTTGTTTCCATCGACCACCACAACCCGAGTCTCCTCGGTGTGGGTGGCATCGATAAGCATTTTCTTAGCCATGTGTCCTTGGTGCACCGCGCCAAACGCGTTGTCCTGACCCGTCCAGGCGGACAGGCACTTTTGGGGAGGTGTCTTGTACGGGCGATTTCGGACGGCGCGCGGCAGGGTCTGGCGCTGTGGCCCCCTGCCCGTATAGTCAATCGTTGCGCGCGCGTCATCGCGTTTCTTCTCCGACAGACACGCCTTGACGCTGTCTGCCCATTATATTCCTTTCGCCCGCATCCACGGGCTCAGGCGTTCAACTGCCCCGGTTCGGGGCACAATCGGTCTGCGCGGCCTGTGTGGGATTAGGTCACCACCTGCGGCGTTGCAGCGAAACTCAAAGATTCGGGACTTTTGGGCACCAAAAACGGCCCGGCCCGTTCAGGTACAATAAAAGCAGTCCTGTGGAAAAGACAATGGGCAAACTGCAATCCCTGCACTTCTGACAACAGGGATCGCTTCATCTGGCCAAAATTATCTCGGGGGTGAATTGAGCTGAAGGCTCAAGAGGGGGCTGCCCCCCTCTCTTCCCTCACAAATAGTCCGAACGTTGTAGCCCGTATTTGGCCATCTTTTCGTTCAACGTTCGCCGCGGCAAACACAACTCGTCCATTACAGATGCGATCGAGCCTTTATGACGGCGCATGGTATTGTCGATCAGCATCCGTTCGAACGCCTCAACATATTCCTTCAGGGGCTTGCCTTCCGTTGTCATGACGGGTTGCATTTCTTCATGATCCGACATCAGTAACGATGCAATCGTTCCAGAGCCGCGACGCGATTGCAAAACTGCGCGCTCGGCGATGTTGATCAGTTGTCGCACATTCCCCGGCCAAGGCGCCTGCAACAACTGCGCGGCCTCTTGAGCGCTGACTTGCGGCGCATCACAGCCATATTCTTCGGCAAATTGTTCGCTCAGGCGGGTGAACAGCGTCAGGATATCTTCGCCACGCTGGCGCAGCGGCGGCATGGTTATACGCAACGCCGCCAGCCGATAGAACAAGTCCGGCCGCAGAACATCTTCAGAGGTCTTACCGGCTTCCTGAAGGTTCGAGATCGCGATAATCCGCGTCTCGGCAGGCGTACCCTGATCATTCATCACGCTCAGCAAGCGCGCTTGCAGCGTATCGCTTAGCGCTTCAACGTCTTCCAGAACCAAGGTACCGCCGCGCGCTTCTTCAACGGCAGGCAGTTGTGCATCCTCGGGCATCATGGGGCCGAACAACCGTTTGGAAAGCGCCTCTTCTTCCAGGGCCGCGCAAGAAATCAGAACGAATTTCTTACCGGCCCGGCTACCCACCGCATGCAGGGCGTGCGCCACCAAGGTCTTGCCGGTACCGGTCTCACCGTCGATCAGCACATGACCATCGGCCTGCCCCAGATCCAGAATATCCTCACGCAGGCGTTCCATGACCGGGCTGGCCCCGATCAGCTTGCTCATGATCTGCGTGCCATCCGACAGCTCTCGCCGCAGTGCCCGGTTGTCCAAGGTTAGGCGCCGAGCGTTACTGGCACGCTTAGCCAGTTCCGACATCCGGTCTGGATTGAAGGGCTTTTCCAGAAAATCGAACGCGCCCACGCGCATGGCTTCCACAGCCATCGGCACATCCCCGTGCCCGGTAATCATGATCACCGGCAGTGTACTGTCCGCTCCCATGAGTTTTTTCAGCAACTGGATACCGTCCATTCCCGGCATCTTGATATCCGAAATAACGATCCCTGGATAATCCGGCCCCAGAACTTTGAGCGCATCTTCGGCGCTGGCAAATGTTTCCGTGTCATATCCTGACAGTGCCAGCCATTGACTGATTGACTGCCGCATATCCTGTTCGTCGTCCACAATGGCGATTTTCATGGCCTGTGCCATAGTCTTTCCCCGTTATTCCGCGGCCTCTAGGCCATCGCTTCCAAGTATAGGCAGCTGCATCTCGAACACCGCGCCCCCGTTGGGGCTGTTGCGGGCAGTCAGCCGTCCCCCATGGTCGTTCACGATCCCGGAAGAGATGGCAAGCCCCAGCCCGACGCCATCGCCCGGCTGCTTGGTGGTATAGAAAGGTTCGAACAGGTTTTCGATATCCTCGATTCCATGGCCATTGTCCCGCACCGTCAGCACCGCCATATCCCCTGCGGCAAGAATGATTTCTACATCCGGTTCAGATACTGATTTGGTGGCGTCCAGTGCATTACGCAAGAGGTTGACCATTACCTGCTCAATCCGCATTCGGTCCCCCAGTGCAAACACCGGTTCTTCAGGCAGAATTTGGGTGATCTTGACGTGTCGCTGACGCAATTGCGGCTCCATCATCGACAAGGCCGAAGCCAGCGCTTCGCCAAGATTTACAGGGGAAAACGCATCCGCGCCCTTCCGAGCATAGGATTTGAGCTGACGGGTTATCGCACCCATCCGCTCGATCAGTCCATCGATACGACCAAAGCTGGCCAGCGCTTCTTCGGGGCGGTTCCTGCGCAGCAGCAGGCGCGCGCCTGCCAGATAAGTTTTCATTGCAGCCAGAGGTTGATTGAGCTCGTGACTGACAGCGGCCGACATCTCGCCCAACGCGGCCAGTTTCGAGCTTTGCGCCAGCGTCTGTTCGGCAACTTCCAGCGTCTTTTCAACCCGTTCTCTCTCAGCGATTTCCCGCTGCAGGCGTGCATTCAATGCGCGAAGCTCTGCCGACTCGCGCTGAAACAGCGCCATGCGGAACGTCGCCCGGCGGCTGAGAGCATAGAAAGCCAGGGCAAGAAGAATCGCAAACCCCATGATTTCCAGCGCAATTACACTGTTCACCTTTTCCCGGATGGACGAGTAAGTTGTGAAAGACGTGATCGTCCAACCACGGAACGGTATGCGGGAGTCCATACGCATAACAGCTTCGCCCTGCAGATAAGCATCCGGCGGCAGCGCGGTCCAATCAGCGGTTGCGCGGATCGCCCGCTCAATGGCGTTTTCGGGCGGTTGCCGCTGAATGGCAGTGCTTTCCTCCAATCCGCGCCACCGCGGTTCGGTCGACAGAATGACCGTACCCGTACTATCTGCAACCATCACAGCATCAGAAATACCCGCCCAAGCGCGTTCGAATTTCTGCAGATCGACTTCAACGACGATGACGCCCAGAATATCTGCTCCAGAGTCCATGCGGCGCGAATAGACAAAACTGTATCCCCCCGCCTCATTCTCAATGACCGAAAAAATCGTGGCATTGGAACGAACAGCATCCACATAGTAAGGCGAGTTTCGATGCGCTTCGCCTAGGCGGTTCCTGTCGGTAGCAGCCACGGTCCGCCCGTCGCTGTCCAACAACATCAACGATGCGGCGCCGATCTCCTCGACAAACGAGATAAGGCGCTGAGTGGATAGGGTATAGTCGCTGGACTGAAGCGCCGATATCAGTGTCGGATCACGAGCCAGTAGTTGCGGAACAATCGCGTTCCGCCGCAGTTCGCTCAGCAAGTTTCCCGAATACAGCGCAAGGCGTACTTCGGCTCTGTTTCGGGTCGATTCAGTAAAACGGTCCGTCAGCAAACGGTTGGTCACCCAAATCGTTCCAACGGTTGCAATCAGAAGGATCGAAACCGCGACTCGTAGGCGCCACCCCAAAGGAGCGCCCCGGAACGGATTTTTAATAGAAGACCAGCCAGATTGGGTGTCGGAGCTCATGCCCGGAAACTACGCGGGCTTGAGTGCAACCTCAAGTCACGCCGGCGCCAATACACCCGACAATGCGCGGAACAATGCCGTGCCGTCTGTGCCGCCGTGACCTTCGTCTGCAGCGCGCTCGGGGTGTGGCATCATGCCAAGAACGCGACGGTTTTCCGACAAGATGCCCGCGATATCGCCAACCGACCCATTGGGATTCTCGGTATAGGTGAACGCGATCCTGTCTTGATCACGAAGTGTGGACAGTGTTGCGTCATCGGCGAAATAGTTTCCATCATGGTGCGCAATCGGAATACCAATGACATCGCCGGCATTATAAGCGTTGGTGAAAGCACTGTCGCTGGTCTCTACCTTCAAGCCTACAGTCCGACAGATATATTTGAGCCCGGCATTGCGCAGCAAAGCGCCCGGAAGGATGCCGGTCTCGGTCAGGATTTGGAAGCCGTTGCAAACACCAACCGCATAGCCACCGCGTTCAGTGTGTTCCACAACTGCCTTGCAGATCGGCGATTGCGCCGCGATAGCGCCACATCGCAGGTAGTCGCCGTACGAGAAACCGCCGGGGACTCCGACGATATCGACGCCCTCGGGCAGAGACGCGTCTTTGTGCCAGACCATGTCGACCTGAAAACCGGCTTGTTCAAAAGCGACGGCCAAATCCCGGTCACAGTTGGAACCGGGGAATACAATGACTGCAGCGCGCATGGCGGGGCCTCCGGAGGTAAGGGTCAGACCAGTTCGATCTCGTAGCGTTCGATGACCGTATTGGCCAACAGCTTTTCGCACATCTCGGTTATGTCTGCCTCGGTTGCACCATCGGCCAATTCAAGGTCAATCACCTTGCCCTGACGTACGCCTTCGACCTGGTCAAAGCCCATGGCACCCAATGCGTGGCGCACGGCCTCGCCCTGTGGGTCGAGAACCCCATTCTTGAGCATCACATGCACACGTGCTTTCATTCCTGCAACTCCAGCTAAGGGCCAGCGGATACGGCCCGTTCCGTTGCGCGGGGGATAGCGCGCCTTTTGCCATTCGACAACCCTTGTCCGCACGCAGTTTGCCGCAGGCCGCGTCAGCTCTTGCCTGAAAGCCCCGGATAATGCGCGTCAATCGCGTTGAATGTCCCTGTCAGCACCATTTCAACGGCAACCGCGACAAGAATAATAGCCATGACCCGAGTGACCACATTTATCATCGTCGGCCCAAGGACCCGCGAAATCGGATCGGCGAACAACAAACCAAGCCCCACAATTGCGCAGGCTATAAGGACCGCTGAACCCAATGTTACAATCTCGGCCCCGTCTGGTAGGCTATGCGCGAACACGATAGTGGTTGCGATTGTACCGGGGCCAATAGTCAGGGGGATCGCCAAAGGCACAACGGCGATGTTGCTTTTCTTCGTCCCATCTTGCACGGCCTGCTGATCCCCCTTTGGCCGGTCCGATGCATTCAGCATAGACATGCCGACCCCGAGTATGATCAACCCGCCCGCAATTCGAAATGACGGGATGTCGATCCCGAAAACGGCCAGAATTTCTTCGCCAATCAAAACAGCAATCAATGCGACAGCGACAACCGTGGCAGTCACGATCAGCGCGACCCGTTTGCGCTCGGGTGCCGTGTAGCCATCGGTCATGCCCAGGAAAATCGGGATACCGTACAACGGGTTGAAAATTGCGAGCAAAGCCGCAAGAAATTTCAGAAAAACTGCCTGGTCAAATAGTTCAGCCATTTCACGCCTTGCTTAGAATTGCCTCGGCAGACAATGCGAGACAATCCATGGCACTGTCAAACGCCACCAAAAAAAGAAAAAACGCCGCTTTACGAAGCGGCGTTTCGTCTTGCCCTGAGGGCAGAGACTCAGTTGATCAGCGTCGGCTTGGTTACATTGCTTTTTGGCAAAACACCCAAACGACGGGCAACTTCGGAATAGGCATCTGTCAGATTGCCCAAATCTCTCCGAAACACGTCTTTATCCAGCTTTTGGCCACTTTCGATATCCCAAAGGCGACAGCTGTCAGGGCTGATTTCATCTGCAACGATCAAACGTTGATAATCGCCTTCGAAAACACGCCCAATCTCGATCTTGAAGTCGACCAGACGAATGCCAACGGCCAACATAACGCCGCTCATGAAATCATTTACGCGCAGCGCAAGGCTTAGAATATCGTCCATATCCTGCTGGCTGGCCCAGCCAAAAGCAGCGATGTGCTCTTCGGTCACCAGCGGATCACCCAGCGAGTCATCCTTGTAGCAGTACTCGACGATGGGGCGCGGCAATTGAGTACCTTCGGCAATACCCAAACGTTTGGACATCGACCCTGCAGCGTAGTTGCGCACGATGACTTCCAGCGGCACGATTTCACAGCTGCGCACCAATTGCTCACGCATATTCAGGCGGCGAATGAAATGTGTGGGCACGCCGATCTGATTCAGGCCGTTCATGAAATATTCGCTCAGGCGGTTGTTCAGCACGCCTTTACCGTCGATCACGTCCTTCTTTTCCGCATTGAATGCGGTCGCGTCGTCCTTGAAGTACTGAACGATCGTACCCGGTTCGGGACCTTCATACAGAATTTTGGCCTTGCCTTCGTAGATTTTCTTGCGACGCGCCATAAGCGACCCTTCCAGACTGTGAAGCGAGAGATTTCCCGCTTTGTTGCGCCCTCATAGTCCAAGCCCCCCTTTCCCGCAAGTTCAGTAAGCCGAGGGCCTTTGACGCAGCGCAAATCCCTTGCGTCGAAGCCTTGCTATGGTCATATCTGCAAAAGACAAGATGTAATCCAAGGGGTCCCCAACCAATGACCACATTTGACGAACGCGAAAACGCCTTTGAAGCGAAGTTTGCCCATGACGAAGAAATGCAGTTCAAAGCACAAGCACGCTGCAACAAACTGCTGGGTCTTTGGGCCGCAGAAAAGTTGGGAAAATCCGGCGAAGAGGCTGAAGCTTATGCCAAAACTGTCGTGATCGCCGATATGGAAGAGGCAGGCCACGAAGACGTCGTCCGCAAAGTGTCGGGTGACTTGGGATCACTGTCGTCTGACGATGAAATCCGCGCGAAAATGACTGAACTTCTACCCGAAGCCAAATCGCAAATCCTGAGCGAGGCGAATTAACCCTCTGCCCTTGAACTCATGATCTTCATGAGTTTTATGAATTTGATTTGAAGCCCCGGTCATGAGACACGGGGCTTCTTATTTTTTTCGGCTCCGCCGACTTTTCGGGAACGCCCAATGACAAACGCGCTGACTGATCTTCTTGACGCAAATGATGCCATCCTTGCCGACGGTGCAACCGGCACAAACTTGTTCAATATGGGATTGCAGTCCGGGGACGCGCCAGAATTGTGGAATGTGGACGCGCCAGACAAGATACGGGCTTTGTATCAGGGATCAGTTGATGCGGGCAGCGACCTGTTTCTGACCAACACGTTCGGTGGTACGTCAGCACGGCTTAAATTGCACGACGCCCAGAACCGTGTGGGTGAATTGAACCGTATTGGCGCCGAGCTTGGTCGCGAAGTTGCTGACAAGGCGGGCCGGACGGTCGTTGTGGCTGGTTCGGTCGGTCCGACCGGTGAGATAATGGAACCTGTCGGAGCTCTGTCCCATGCCGGGGCGGTCGAAATGTTCCACGAACAAGCTGAAGCGTTGAAAGCGGGCGGCGCGGACGTCCTGTGGCTGGAAACGATCAGCGCCCCCGAGGAATTCCGCGCGGCGGCCGAGGCGTTTGCTCTAGCCGATATGCCTTGGTGTGGCACCATGAGCTTTGACACCGCCGGTCGCACCATGATGGGCGTCACGTCGGCCGACCTGGCGCAGCTGGTTGAGACCCTGCCAAACCCGCCCGTCGCCTTTGGTGCAAATTGCGGAACCGGCGCATCGGACATCCTGCGCACGGTTCTGGGTTTTGCCGCGCAAGGCACCGAACGTCCCGTGATCTCGAAAGGGAATGCGGGCATTCCTAAATATGTGAATGGGCATATCCATTACGACGGTACACCCGAACTGATGGCGCAATACGCCGCAATGGCGCGTGATGCGGGTGCGACGATTGTTGGCGGTTGTTGCGGTACGATGCCCGACCACCTGCGCAAAATGCGCGAGGCGTTGGATAGCACGCCCCGTGGAGCGCGCCCAACACTGGATCAGATCACTAATGCGCTGGGGCCGTTTTCGTCCGCCTCTGATGGCACCGGAGACGACGCGGTGCCAGAGCGCCGGACCCGCCGCCGCCGCCGCGCGTAAAGCTCAACGCCCTTCGAATTTCGGGGGGCGTTTTTGCATGAAGGCTACGACGCCCTCGGCAAAATCCCGAGACCGCCCGCATTCACCCTGAAGGTGGGCTTCGATCTCAAGCTGTTCACCCAGCGTCTTTTCGTAAGTCCCGCGGATCGCCTTTTTGATCGCGCCAAACCCAGCGGTCGGACCGCTGGCCAGATAGGCGGCTCGGCGTCGCCAATGGGCGTCGAAATCGGCATCCGGGACGGCCTCCCAGATCATGCCCCACTCATCGGCTTGCCGCGCGCTGATCTTGTCCGCAAACAGAGCGGCCCCCATCGCTTTGGCAAAGCCCATTTGGCGCGGGGTAAACCATGTCCCGCCAGCATCCGGCAACAAGCCGATCCGGGCAAAAGCCTGCAGGAAATAGGCGCTTTCCGTTGCAATCACTACATCCGCGCACAAGGCCATATTGCAACCAGCCCCCGCAGCCGGGCCGTTCACAGCGGCAATGGTGGGAACCGGACAGTTGTAGATCGTTTCGAGCATCGGCTCGTATTCATCCCGCAACGTGCGTTCGAGGTCGATTTTTCCTGTGGTCGAGGAATCGCCCAAGTCCTGTCCGGAACAGAACGCGGCCCCTGCCCCAGTAAGCACTACGGCGCGTGCATTGGCTGCCGCCTCTTTCATGGCATATGCAACTTCGGCCCGCATCTGGGCGGTCATCGCATTCATCTTGTCCGGTCGATTCAGGGTCACTACCGCCAAATCGTCCGAGATGTTCAGCAGCACGGTTTCATAATCCATCAGGTTCCCCCCCAAGCACTATTCTTGAGGACAAGCCTGACTTAATTCACAATCAAGGGAAAGACCGACCAAGGGTCAGTCCTTCAGAATTTGCTCCAACCGCTTCTTTTCAGCGTCGCTAAGCCCGTCAATATCCGCGGTCGCATGCGCATCTGCGCGCTTTCGAAGGAAACTCCAACCCACCGCTGCAGCAATCAACAGCATGATCGGTCCCGCAAGCCACAGCAGCAGGTTTGAACCAGTTATGGTAGGCTTCAACAGCACGTATTCCCCATAACGGTCTACAATGAAGCTGATTGCTTCTTCGTCGCTATCGCCCGCAACAAGCCGTTCCCGCAACAACAGGCGCAAATCCCGCGCCAGCCCGGCATTGCTTTCGTCAATACTTTCATTGCGACAGACCAAACAGCGCAAACCGGTACTCAGGTCACGTGCACGTTGCTCCAAGACCGGATCGTCCAGTACCTCGTCTGGCTGCACGGCGTATAAAGGCGACGCGATAATCGCCAGGATCAGGATCAGGCGTTTCATTCTGCTGGCACTCCGCCTGTTGGGGCCTTGCGTGCGCCTGCAGCCACGCGGAACCTTCTGTCGGACAGGCTAAGGAACCCACCCAAAGCCATCAGGATACAACCACCCCAGATCCAGTTTGCCAGAGGCTTGATGTAGGTTCGCATCACCCAGCCTCCGTCAGCCTGCTGATCGCCGATCACAACGTACAGGTCCCCTAAGAACCGGTAGTCGATCGCCGCTTCGGTCGTTGGCATTCTGGCAACAGGATAGTCCCGTTTTTCCGGGTGCAACATACCCATGGGGCGGCCGTTCTTTTCCACCCGAACATCGGCGGTGGTCGAGAAGTAGTTGGGCCCTTGCACGCGGCGGACATCGTCCAATGTCAGGGTGAATTGACCAACCTCAAAAGGCTGACCAGGCTGCGCCACTCGGATATCCTCAACCTCCCACGCGGTCAGACCGGCAATGGCAAACATGGTCACGCCAAGCCCGGTATGCGCAACGGCTTTGCCCCAATCGGCTCCGGGCAGCCGGAACAGGCGACTTAGGCTTCCGTTGCGGCCTGTACGGCTCCACAAATCAACCGCAGCGCCAAAAGTGACCCACGCCCCAAGGAACAGACCAATAGGGCCAAGCGCGCTACGCCCCGTTTGCATGACCCAGACCAGTATCGCCAAAGCCACGGCCAATACAAAGGCGTAGCGAAGCGAATACGCCGCCTTGCCAATCTTGCCGCGTTTCCACGGCATCATTGCGCCCACAGGTAGAACGATCCCCAAAACGATCATGAAGGGTGTAAAGGCCGCATTGAAAAACGGTGCCCCGACCGAGAGTTTCCGGTCAAAAGCCATCTCGGCCACCATCGGCCACATGGTCCCGAAGAACACCACAAAGCAACTGACAGCCAACAAAATATTATTCAGTACCAGTGCGCTTTCACGGCTGACCATGCCAAAGACGCCCTTGGCCTCCATCGCTTGTGCGCGCGCAGCAAACAGCGTCAGCGCACCACCGATGAAGATGACCAAAATGAACAGGATAAAAACGCCGCGTTCCGGGTCGTTGGCGAATGCATGAACCGAGGTCAGCAAACCCGAGCGCACGATGAACGTGCCAATCAACGAGAACCCGAACGCGATGATCGCCAACAGGATCGTCCAGCTTTTCAGCGCCTCGCGTTTTTCGACAACGATGGCGGAATGCAGCAACGCAGCAGCCAGAAGCCATGGCATGAACGACGCATTCTCGACGGGATCCCAGAACCAGAAACCACCCCAACCCAGTTCATAGTAGGCCCACCAAGACCCAAGCGCGATCCCAATAGTCAGAAAAACCCACGCGGCCAGTGTCCACGGGCGCACCCACCGACCCCACGCCGCGTCGACACGGCCTTCGATCAAGGCAGCAACGGCAAAGCTGAACGCCATGCTGAGACCCACGTAACCCAAGTACAAGAACGGCGGGTGGAACGCCAAACCGGGATCCTGAAGCAAAGGGTTCAGGTCCCGCCCATCAAAGGGTGCAACGACAAGCCGGTCAAAGGGGTTCGATGTGAACAGGATAAAGGCATAGAACGCCACGCCAATCGCGGCTTGTACAGCCAGCACGCGCGCCTTCAGTGTAGGTGGCAAACCCGCCCCGAAAATCGCAGCCATCCCACCGAATATGGCCACGATATAAACCCACAACAACATGGATCCTTCATGGTTTCCCCATGTCCCGCTGATCTTGTAAAGCATTGGCTTAGCCGAATGACTGTTCTCGACCACGATGCGCAGCGAGAAATCCGATGTGGCAAAGGCCCAAACCAGCGCACTGAAAGAAAACGTCATGAGCACCAGTTGGGCCACCGCGGCGGTTTCGCCAAAAGTCATCCAACCCGTCCACCTTTTGGACGCGCCAACCAGCGGAATGACGGACTGCACGATCGCCACGAGAAAGGCGAGGATGAGGGCGTAGTGACCAAGCTCTGTAATCATGGCCCTGCATATAATCCTGTTGCAAAGGAAGCACCAATAACTTTCGCGTCCTGAAGGCGCACATAGTGTCGCGGCTCATGCCGTGCGGGCGCGCCTCCAATCGTCCAGTGCCCGGTTTTCGTCAGGGTTCAACGCGTGCTCGGCTAGGGTTACATCGGTCCCCGGATCAGCCGCGCCAACGGACTTCGCCCGCATATGTCTGAGTTCCGCGATATTCCGCGCAACTACGGGCGCGCGCCGCACTGTCGCCGAAAGCTCGCGTTGCCAGTCCTGCATTTTGGCTTGGTGCCGCGCGCCGAAATAGAACGAAACAATAACCCCCAAAAGCCACCACAGCGGCTCAGGCACAAGAGCGATGCCCTGCATCCGCGCCGCAAACCAAAGGGGGTCCACCATTGCCGCCACGAATAGCGCAAGCGTACCAAGCGCCAGAGCAGGACGCGGCAATCGGTTCAGGCCGTCCATAAAACGGTCGAACCCCCCCTTGCGCGGCACGGCATATTCAGAACCGAACTGAACGATTGCCTGCTGTTGAAGCGACACGTCCCGTTCGGCACCTTTTTCCGCATTTTCACGAAACACTTCGGCAGTTTCACGAACGACATTCCTTCCATCACCAAAAAGGAACGACAAAAAACCCGAGATCAATCCCATCCCGCAACCCTCTGCTGAAATTCCGCATCGCTCAGGTGGTACCCCAGAGAGACAAATTCCTCTGCTCTTCGAATCCACCCACCCTTGTGTCCAGTTTGCGTACGCGCGTATTTCCGCGAAGCAACGCGCCCATCGGCAATCCGGAAATAATAATTCCGACGCGCCACTCCATACGCGTCTCGCAAGGCAATCGGGTCCGGCAGCGCGGCAGTCTTGCTGGCCTTCGCAGTCTGCGGTCCGACAACACCGTCCACTGTGATCTTAAAATCCATTTTCCTCAGAAGATATTGAAGTATTTTAACCGCTTGCGCGCCAGCGTTGACATACATGTCAAATACAGAAGGTTGCAGTACCTCTGGCAACATGCTCAGTCTTGGGCCCTTGAAATAGTGAGACACAAAGATATCGACAGCCTGTGTTTTGGAGAGACGCTTAACGTCTTGGCGTGTAATGAATCCATCGCTGGTCAAGTCCAGCCCCAAGCGCCGCATTGTGTGGATCGTGACACCCCATTTTGTCGCGCCGCCCGGATCATCCGGGTCGTCTACAAAGCCACCCTCGCGCGATACGATATCAGTCGCGATCTCTTGAACCGTCTGCATTGCATCCTCCGCTTTAATTCGCACAAAGGCTGCAGTCTCTGGGTTAAGAGCGATCTACGAAAAAGGGCGCTGCTACCGCAACGCCCTGTAACAATTCTATCTATTCGAAGGTTCAGCCTTCGCTTGGCTCCACATACACGCCTTGTTCCTTCAGCGCGTCCACAACCTCTTTGGGCATGTAGGTTTCATCGTGTTTGGCAAGAATCTCGGTCGCCTCGAATACGCCATTCACATAAGAACCAGTCCCAATCATTCCCTGGTTTTCTTCGAACAAATCCGGCAATACGCCTGTGAAAGCGACTGGTACACTTTCCCCGCCATCGGTTACGACAAACGTCACCGTTTCACCCTGCCCGCGAACGATCGAGCCCTCTTCGACCAAACCACCAATCCGGAACACTTCGGTGGACTTTGGCGGCTCTGCGATTACCTCGCTAGGCGAGCGGAAAAAGTTTATACCGTCCTGCAAAGCCCAGCCGATCAATGCTGTAGATGACACAAGGGCCACGACTGCCAGCAGTATGATCTGTACGCGACGGCGTTTCTTGAGCGACTTCATGATATCCTCATGGGAACAGAGGGGCCATCATCAGGCCCGTTGTTTCAGCTTCACCTAACATCAGGTTGGCGTTCTGCAAGGCTTGGCCACTGCTACCTTTTGTCAGGTTATCCAGAGCACCGATCACGATCGCGCGACGTTCGATCCGGTCGCCAACTACACCGATATGGCAAAAATTCGAGCCCCGCACGTGGTGGGTCGACGGCGTCTCGCCAAAGGGTAGCATCTCAATAAAGGGTTCGTTTTCATAGGTCTTGGTCAACGCCTCGTACACGCTGGCCGGATCGCCTTTGACATAGGTAGTGGCCAGAATCCCCCGGTTCGCGGGCACCAGATGCGGCGTGAACTGAACCTTGACCGGACGGCCTGCCAGTGCCGAGAATTCTTGATCGAACTCTCCCAAATGCCGGTGCGTTCCGCCGACGGCATAGGCGTTGTACCCCTCGCTAAGTTCGGCGTGCAGCAGGTTTTCCTTGAGCGACCGCCCCGCGCCGGACACTGCGCACTTAAGATCCAGAATGATGTCATCCAGATCAATCACATTGGCCGAGATCAGCGGGCGCAGCACATATTGCCCCGTCGCCGCGTTACAGCCAGTGCCCGCCACCAGACGGGCGCTGCGGATGTCTTCGCGGTAGAACTCGGTCAGGCCGTAGACGGCCTCATCCTGCTGCGCCAGAGCGGCATGTGGGTTGCCGTACCATTTTTCATATTCCGCCGGATCACGCAGACGGAAATCGGCGGACAAGTCGATGATCTTGAGGGTCTTGGGCAGATCGCGGATCACTTCCTGACTGGTCTTGTGCGGTAAGGCACAGAAACACAGGTCGATCTGCGAAAAGTCGATTTCGGAAATCTTGCACAGGTCCGGCAGGTCCATGTGGCGCAGATGCGGAAAGACCTGCGCCATGGTCATCCCGGCCTTCCGCTCGGCGGCCAACGCGGCGATCTCCATGTTGGGGTGTTCGGCAATCAGCCGTACCAGTTCAGCGCCTGTATAGCCCGAAGCTCCTAGAATTGCGATTTTATGGGTCATGTCAGACCTCTTGTTTGCGTGGTGTCACATGTCAAGACCGCCGATGCGACGGTCTGGGAATAAATCAGCACAAGGCTGGGCGTCCTTGACCTAAGTCAGACAGCCTCGAACGTGATTTGTCGTCGCAGGAATTGTGTTGCGCGGTCGCTGACCGTGTCGGGCTTGCCGGTTGTCAGGAATCCGCCCTGCCCCCCACCCCGCATGTTTGGATGACGTTCCAGATAATCCGCAAGGCTTTCGGCGACCAATGCGCCCTGGCTGAATACCTGCACATCCTCACCCAGCGCGGCCTGAAACTCGTCAGCCATCAGCGGATAATGGGTGCAGCCCAGAATGGCCGCCTGCGGTTCGGGCATTTTACGTTTGAGCGCGTCCACATGGCTGCGCACCAGCGCCTCGGCCAGGATCATATCGCCGTCTTCGATGGCATCGACCACACCGCCACAGGCTTGCGCCTCGACATCCACACCGATGGCGCGGAAAGCCAGTTCGCGTTGGAACGCTCGGCTAGAGACCGTCGCAGGCGTTGCAAACAGCGCCACATGCTTGACCGCAACCTCGCGCGGAGGGCTGTTGTCTCCCCATTGCCGTTCGGTCAACGCCTCGATCAGAGGCACAAACACACCCAGCACTCGCTTGCCCTCGGGCACGCCTTCTTCCTGCATCCGGCGCAGCGCGGCAGCACTTGCGGTGTTGCAGGCCAGAATCACCAGATCACAGCCGCGGTCCCATAAATCATTCACCGCCGCGCGTGTAAGCTCATAGATGTTCTGTGCATCCCGCACGCCGTACGGCGCATGCGCACTGTCCGCGTAGTACAGGAAATCCAAGTCCGGCAGACGTTTCTGCGCGGCGTCCAGAACGGTCAGACCGCCCAAACCAGAATCAAAAATACCTACTGCCATTAGCCCCTTCAGGCGCGATGCCGTTCCTCAAACTCATAGCCGTAGTCATAGGACTCTAACGGCGTTGGAGACAGCTCATACGTGGCTTTGCGCAGGAAATCCATCATCTTGCGCGTGTCCTTGGCCAGAGGGTCCAAAACGTCGCGGCCGATGGGCTCTCCGATCACCACTTTAACCGGAGTGTCGACGCGCTTTTTGAACTCTTTGATCAGCAAGCCCATGCGCAAAGTGTTGTGCAGATGGCTGGCGACCTGAAACAGGCGCGAGGTATGGCCGTCAAAAAACACCGGTACGACGGTTGCGTTCGACTTGGCGACCATGCGCGCCGTAAACCCGCGCCAACCCGGATCCATGGGATATGAGAACGGTTTGACCCCGGTGCTAACCGTGCCGCCGGGGAAAATCCCGATAGCTCCACCCTCATCCAAATAATTCAGCGCGGTTTTGCGGGTATCCAGATTCAGCTTCATCGCCTCTTTCGTCTCATCGAACGAGATCGGCAGGATGATGCGGTTCAAATCTTCGGCTTTGCGGAATACGCGATGGGCCAGTATGCGGAAATCGCCCCGAGCCTGAGACAGGATGTGGCCCATCATCATCCCATCCAGAATGCCGTAAGGATGGTTGGCGATCAGGATCAGCGGACCGGTCTGAGGGATGTTGGATAACGCGCCACCGACTACATCCAGCGACAAACCATACCGGTCCACCATAACCGACCAGAAATCGCGCCCCTGCGCGACCTCGTGCTCGTACCCATCCGCACGCTTGATCAGGCGCATGCGGCCTGTGGTATTCTCCATCAGTTTGATCACCATCCGTCCGCCTTTCGATTCGGCGGAATGGGCATAAGAAATGTCACGAGCGACGTGGCGGCGCGAGGGCATGGTTGTCTCCGAAACTTGCTGCCTGCAATCTATGTGCGGCTAACAATCTTGCCTAGTGATCGTGACAGTGTTGTGACGATTTACTCGGCCGCTGCGCGCAAATTGGGCCCTCCGCTACGGATCGTTGACAAAAGTTCCTCTCGGCGTTTCGCTGCCTTGGCTTCGTTTTCCTGAAGCACCGGCCCGAAGCCGCGAATATCTAGTGGCAGTTCGGCCAAAGAGATGACGGCATCGCGGGTCTCAGAACTGATCAGCGGAGTGATCTCTTTGAGATCACGCTCGTATTGCTTGATCAGAGCTCGTTCCATTCGGCGTTCTGCGCTGTACCCGAATATATCCAGGGGCGTCCCACGCAAGGCTTTCAACCGGGTCATCAGCTTCAATGGCCCCAGCATCCACTCGCCATAAGTTCTTTTGCGCGGCCGACCATCCGGGCCTGTACCACCAAGGATCGGCGGCGCGAGGTGGAACGTCATCTTGAAGTCACCATCAAATTCGGTCTCCGCTTTTTCGCGGCTGGACAACAAAAGACGCGCGACCTCGTATTCATCCTTATAAGACAGCAGCTTATGATACCCTTTTGCAACGGCTTCACGGATACCCTTATCTTCGAATGCTTCGACCAGTCTGCGGTACCGTTTCGCGAGCCGCGCACTTTGATAAGCGGTCAGGTGATCGGCGCGAAAACTGATCATTTGATCCAGCGTCTTGGGTAGTTCAGCCACACTGGGCCGCAGAATCTCCGCGACTTTTTCCGGATACAGAACCGCCCAGCGACCGATATCAAAAGCCCGCTTGTTTCGCTCTACAGCAGTTCCGTTCAGTTCGATCGCCTGAAGGACAGCCGAATGGTTGATCGGAAGCAAACCACGCTGCCAAGCGGCCCCGAACACCATCATGTTGGAATAGATCGAGTCGCCCATCACTGCCCGCGCCAGATCAGTTGCGTCGAACAGCGAGACATCCTCTTTCAACCGCGCCTGTAAAGCCAGCTCGAGACGATCGCCCGGAATCCGGAACTTGGTATCGCGCGTGAAATCACCGGTGACCGTTTCGTGGCTGTTGACGACGGCACCAGTTTGCCCCGACCGGGTCAATCCCAGTGTCTTGGCCCCGGCAGAGACCACCAGATCACCCCCTATCAGCGCATCGGCTTCTCCTGTGGCGACGCGGATCGCGCTGATATCTTCAGGCCGGTTGGCCAGACGGCAATGGATGTGTACGGCACCTCCTTTTTGCGCCAGCCCGGCCATCTCCATCATCCCGGCTCCTTTGCCGTCGATCTGAGCGGCCTGAGCCAAAACAGCACCGAGCGTGACAACACCTGTGCCGCCGATACCCGTGATGACCACGTTATGCGTGCCTATGATCTTCGGCAGTGTCGGCATCGGAAGGTCTGGCAGGTCGATCTCGGTCGTTGCTTCCTTGCGGATTTTCGCACCTTCCAGCGTCACGAAGGACGGGCAGAACCCCTTGAGGCAGGAAAAGTCTTTGTTGCAACTGGACTGGTCGATCGCGCGCTTCCGGCCGAGTTCAGTCTCTTTGGGCACAATCGACACACAGTTCGACTGAACGCCGCAATCGCCGCAACCTTCGCAGATATCGGTGTTGATAAATACCCGCTTGTCGGGGTCAGGAAAGGTACCGCGCTTGCGACGGCGGCGCTTTTCGGCCGCACAGGTCTGTACATAAACCAGGACCGAGACACCTTCGACACCGCGCAATTTTTCCTGGACCCGCATCAGCTCGGCGCGTTCGTGTGTTTCGACACCTGCAGGCAAGGCTTTGAAGTTCACATCTTCCTTTTCATCATAGACCAGCGCGACGTCTTTGACGCCCATAGCCTTAACCTCTGCCACGATCCGTTCCGCGGTCAAATCGCCTTCATTTCCCTGACCACCAGTCATCGCGACGGCATCGTTGAACAGAATTTTGAACGTGATGTTTGTGCCAGCGGACAGGGCCGCGCGGATCGCTTGAACGCCCGAGTGGTTATAAGTTCCGTCACCAAGGTTCTGGAAAACGTGATCCGTGGTCGAGAACGGCTCTTCCCCGATCCAGTTGGCCCCTTCTCCACCCATCTGCGTAAAGCCCGAGGTGCTGCGGTCCATCCACTGGACCATGTAGTGGCAACCGATCCCGGCATAGGCCCGGCTTCCATCCGGCACCTTGGTCGAACTGTTATGCGGGCATCCCGAACAGAAATACGGCAGACGTGTTGCGATCTCCTCCGCGTTGTCGGCACGCCGGGCCTCGGACAACTTGGCCAATCCGACGCGAACTCCATCGGTGTCACGGCCTTCCTCAATCAGAATTTCGCCAAGCTTTTCAGCGATCATGTTGGGGTCCAATGCCCCTCTGGTTGGGAACAGTTCTTCGCGATGCAGAGTACCCGCACCGCCCTTGTACCAGCCATAAACACGACGCCCCCGACGGTCG
Organism: Ruegeria sp. D3; assembly: GCF_056534465.1. Classification (NCBI taxonomy): domain Bacteria; kingdom Pseudomonadati; phylum Pseudomonadota; class Alphaproteobacteria; order Rhodobacterales; family Roseobacteraceae; genus Ruegeria; species Ruegeria sp. D3. Next base: position 40,378 of record NZ_JBQFPK010000007.1, on the reverse strand, counting down.
TCAAAGATTGCCTCTTTAACCTGAACCTCGATCAGCTTGCGCTTTTCCTCGACGATTACGATCAGATCCAGACCTTCTGCCCAGTCGTGAAACCCAGCCATGTCCAATGGGAATGTCTGGCCCACCTTGTATGTCGTGATGCCCAAACGCTCGGCCTCGGCTTCATCGATGTTCAGAAGAGACAGCGCATGGGCCAAATCCAACCAGTTCTTGCCTGCGGCAACAAACCCGATTTTTGCGCCGGGTTTGCCCCAGACACGTTTGTCCATCTTGTTGGCGTGCGAGAACGTCTCGGCCGCGAAGCGTTTGAAGTCTATCAGTCGCGCCTCTTGCAGGTGCGGCGTGTCCACCAGCCTGATGTTCAACCCGTCCTGAGGCATATCAAAGTCAGGGACGACAACGGACATCCGATCTGCGCTGCCATCCACGACCGAGGTGACCTCAATCGTGTCCTTCATGGTCTTTAGACCGACCCAAACCCCGGCAAACCGGCTAAGGGCAAAGCCATAAACACCATAATCCAGAATTTCCTGTACGCCTGCGGGGCTGACGATCGGCATATACATGTCAACTAGCGACCATTCTGACTGATGCAGCACCGTCGAGCTTTCACCGGTATGGTCATCCCCCATAGCCATCAATACGCCGCCATGCGTCGCGGTGCCCGCCATGTTGGCGTGGCGCATCACGTCGCCGGAACGGTCTACTCCGGGCCCTTTTCCGTACCAAAGACCGAAAACCCCATCAAACTTGCCATCCCCTCGAAGGCCCGCCTGCTGACTGCCCCACAAAGCAGTTGCAGCCAAATCTTCGTTTAGACCGTATTGAAAGGTAACATCGCTTTCGGCCAATTGCTTTTGGGCGCGCATCATCTGTTGATCAACCGCCCCAAGCGGAGAACCACGGTAGCCGGTTACAAGCCCGGCAGTATTCAGCCCGGCCTGACGATCCCGCGCCTTTTGCATAAGCATCAGACGCACCAGCGCTTGGGTGCCATTCAACAAAACCTGGTTCTTTTCCAGATCGAACCGGTCATTCAAAGTTACTTGTGGCTTACTCATCAAACGCCTCCCCACGTCAGATCAGTGTGCTATCTTTAATTGCATATTAGGTCATAATCTATGACCTGTATAGGGATTTTCCCATAAAACATAAGGATTTCACCGTTTGAATGTAGAAGTTGTTACCTATTTCATATAGGCGTTCCGAAGGATAACGAAAGTTGCGGCGATGGATTGGGATAAGCTTAGGATATTTCACGCGGTTGCAGATGCGGGCAGCCTGACCCATGCGGGCGATAGGCTGAACTTGTCGCAATCCGCCGTCAGTCGACAAATCCGAGCGCTGGAAGAGTCTCTTGATTCGACTCTTTTTCATCGCCACGCGCGTGGCCTGATCCTGACCGAACAGGGTGAGTTGTTGTTTGACGCCACCTCGGCCATGTCTAAACGCCTGGACGCAGCGGCAGCGCGCATTCGCGACAGCGAAGAAGAGGTCTTTGGTGTTCTTCGCGTCACCACAACTTTCGGTTTTGGAACCCTGTGGTTGGCCCCGCGTCTGCCAAAGCTGTACGAACAGTATCCCGACCTCAACATTGACCTGATGTTGGAAGAGCGGGTTCTGGATCTTCCCATGCGCGAAGCCGACGTGGCCATTCGGATGAAAGAACCCAGCCAGGCAGATCTGGTGCGCAAAAGACTGATGACAGTTCAGATGCAGCTATACGCGACACAGGAGTACATTGAGGAAAACGGCACCCCTCAAACGTTGGAAGACATTTCCAACCATCGACTGATCTGCCAGACCCCCGCTGCCCCACAAGCTGGGGCAAGCGCTGCCATGGTGCGGCATCTTATGACTTATAATCCGGGGTCCTTGCTAACGGTGAACAACTATTTCGGTGTTCTACAAGGCGTACTGCACAATTTGGGCATCGGCGTGTTGCCAGACTACGTGACACAAGATTTCCCCCACCTCGTTCCGCTTCTGGCAGATATCGAAACTGCGGATGTCCCCGTTTATCTCGCCTACCCAGAAGAACTGCGGCACTCCAAGCGCGTGGCCGCGTTCCGCGATTTCGTTCAGGACGAAATTATTGCGCAACGTAAACAGTTGAAGCAGTTGGGAAAGCTGTAGCTATGCGCCTTAAGCATAGCGGGCATGATCACTCAACAGCATGAAACATCTTGATCGTTCATAAACTGATCCCTAAATGAGCACTCGAAGACGGTGATGCTGAAACGCTCATCATCTTCATACCTCCCTGTTGGACTACGGCCGAGCTTAGTGCTCGGCCTTTTTTTTGTTCGAACTTCAGATTTTCGCACACCACAGGGGAAACATCTGGGAAAATCTGACACTTATCCCTATTATCACGAAAAAATCATCAAGACGTGAGTTCGAGGACAGATTCGATGTTTCACCCCATTCGCCTCATTTTGGCGATCATTTCCGTCATTTGCCTGTCGGGGCCAGTGCTGTCACAAGAAAGCAGCACAACCAGTCCGACTACGCCTATCGCTATTCCCGAAGACCTGACACCTGAACAGGTGGATGATCTGGTCGCGCGGATGTCTGACGACCAGGTTCGCGCCATTTTGCTGGACCGGCTAGACGCCGTAGCAGAGGAACGCGCCGCCGAGGCCGCCGACCGCGAAGACCCCATCAAGGAATTAAATGCCATCTGGGAGGCAATGGTTGCCTCGTGGACGCATGTGTTGACGACCATTCCGAACCTCATCAGCGCTCAGGTTCATGCTACCGAGAACTTTATCGGCACATTTGGTTCAACAGGCGCCCTGACCCTGATGGGTATTGTTCTTAGCGTATTGGTCGTTGGTTTCATTGCTGAGAAGTTGTTCTACCTCTTGACGCGAAAATGGCACGAAAATTCAGGCATGCACCAAGACAACGACCTGCGGGGAGCTGTTCGTTTTCTGTTCCGCCGCTTTTGCCGAGAAATCGCCGGACTGGTAGTGTTTTACGTAATCATCCGAGCAGTTGGGCGTGGATTGATGACGCCAGAACAGATCACTTATGCCGCACCTTTCGTCTTCTATCTGATCTGGGTTCCCCGTCTAGGTGCTGCTGCGTCGCGTTTCGTACTGGCACCCAACCAGCCGCATTACCGACTGGTCAACATTGACGATCATTGGGCAAAGTTCCTGCACCGCAACCTGATTGGGTTGCTGATCCTGATCGGTTTGACGCTGTTTACAGTGCACTTCAACGCGCTCAACGGCATCACTCCTGGCGAAACCCGTATCGGTTTCTGGCTGAACGCAGGCATTCACATCTATATTGGTGTCATCGCCTGGAAAGCTCGCGAAGGCCTGACGCAGATGATGCTGGGCACTGACCCGGATCACACCAAGTTTGACGAGGAAGTTGCCTACTATTACCCCTATTTCGCCATTGGCGTTTCAGCGGTGATCTGGCTGCTGGTTGAATTCCTAGCCGCACAGCGAGATCCAGTTCTTCGATCGCTGTTGCTGCAAGGTGCGCATTTCACCACTATGTTCTGGCTGCTGATAGCGCCCGCACTGGATACGCTGATCCGCGGTCTGGTGCGTCACTTGCAACCTCCGATGCTAGGTGAAGGTCCGGTAGCCGAACGCGCGTATAAATCGACCAAGCGCAGCTACATCCGTATCGGGCGCGTTTTGGCCGGTGTTCTGGTCATTTTGATGATTTCACGCGCGTGGGATCTGAACCTTCAGGAAATCGCTGGTGGCGGTGATGAGTCCGGCAGCAAACTGGTGCAGTTTTTCATTATTATCGCCATCGGCTATATACTTAATGAGGTCATATCGCTGTGGATCAACCGCCGTCTGGCCAAAGAACACACCGCCAATGGCCAAAGTCCTGATGAAGAGGCTGGCGAAGGTGGCGGTGCCGGTGGCTCGCGTCTGGCGACGGTGCTGCCGCTGCTACGAGTCACCGCGCAGGTCGCGATTGCAGTGATCTTTGTGTTATTGGCGCTGGGCGCGTTGGGCATCAACATCACACCACTGCTGGCCGGTGCTGGTGTTCTGGGTCTGGCCATCGGCTTTGGGGCACAGAAGCTGGTAGCAGATATCGTTGGTGGGATTTTCTTCCTGGTCGATGACGCTTTCCGCGTGGGCGAATACGTCGATGTGGGCGGCACCACCGGCACGGTCGAAAAGATCTCGATCCGGTCCATGCAGCTGCGTCACCACCGGGGCCCAGTCCACACCATCCCCTATGGTGAGATCCAGAAGCTGACCAACTACAGCCGTGACTGGGTCATCATGAAGCTGAAATTCACCGTGCCTTTCGATACTGATCCCAACAAGGTCAAGAAGATCTTCAAGAAGATCGGAGCCGAGATGATGGCCGACGAAACCCATAAAGACGGGTTCCTACAGCCCTTCAAATCACAAGGCGTATTCGATTTCGACGATGTGGGCATGATCATCAGGGGCAAGTTTATGGCCAAACCCGGCAAGCAGTTCACGCTGCGCAAAGAGATATTCAACCGGGTGAAAGCCTCGTTCAAGGAAAACGGCATCGACTTTGCCCGCCGTGAGGTGCGTGTTGCTATTCCGGGCCTGGAAGACGCCGACCACCTGACTGAAGAGCAGAAGGCCGCCGTTGGCGCTGCGGCTGCCGACGCAGCGAACCAACAGCAGAACCCGGCCTAAGCCAAAACCTGACTGCAAAATAGGCGGAACCGGCCTCTGGTCGGTTCCGTTTTACTTTGGCGCGGATCGCCTGCGCTGACTTGACCCTTCCCACAGGCGCATCCTTGCCCTACAAGGCGCGCAATCTCGGCCCACTTGGACACAGGACAGAAGATGCAAGAGCCCGCAATCACCCCCGATCTGATCGCCGCACACGGGCTGAAGCCCGACGAATATGACATGATCCTTGAGATCATCGGGCGCGAGCCGACTTTCACCGAACTGGGCATCTTCTCGGCCATGTGGAACGAGCATTGCTCGTACAAGTCGTCCAAGAAATGGCTGCGCACCCTACCCACCTCTGGTCCGCAGGTGATCTGCGGTCCGGGTGAGAATGCGGGTGTGGTCGATATCGGCGACGGTCAGGCCGTGGTGTTTAAGATGGAAAGCCACAATCACCCGTCTTATATCGAACCCTACCAAGGTGCAGCGACCGGCGTGGGCGGCATCCTGCGCGACGTCTTCACCATGGGCGCGCGGCCCATCGCGTCGATGAACGCCCTGTCCTTTGGCGAACCTGCCCACCACAAGACCCGCCAGCTTGTGAATGGCGTGGTTGAAGGTATCGGCGGTTATGGCAACTGCTTCGGTGTGCCCTGCGTGGGCGGTGAAGTTCGCTTTCACCCGGCCTATAACGGCAATTGCCTTGTGAACGCCTTTGCTGCCGGTCTCGCCGATAGCGACAAGATTTTCTACTCGGCCGCCTCGGGCGTCGGTATGCCCGTCGTTTATCTGGGTGCTAAAACCGGCCGCGATGGCGTGGGCGGCGCGACGATGGCTTCGGCCGAGTTTGACGACACAATCGAGGAAAAACGCCCCACCGTTCAGGTCGGCGACCCCTTCACCGAGAAACGCCTGATGGAGGCGACGCTGGAGCTGATGCAGACCGGCGCGGTGATCTCGATTCAGGATATGGGCGCTGCGGGCTTGACCTGTTCCGCCGTTGAGATGGGCGACAAGGGCGGCCTTGGCGTGCGTCTGGACCTTGAGAACGTGCCCCAGCGCGAAGAGAACATGACCGCCTACGAGATGATGTTGTCTGAGTCTCAGGAAAGGATGCTGATGGTCCTAAAGCCCGAACTTGAAGCCGAAGCCCGTGCCGTGTTCGAGAAATGGGATCTGGACTTTGCCATCGTCGGCGAAACGATTGCCGAAGACCGTTTCCTCATCATCCACAATGGTGAGGTCAAAGCCGATCTGGTGCTGTCTAAACTCTCTTCGACCGCACCGGAATATGACCGCCCATGGGTTGAAACACCTGCCGCTGATGAACTGGCCGAAGTGCCGCAGATCGATCCGATTGACGGTCTGCGCGCCCTGCTCGCCTCGCCCAACTATTCAGGCAAGCAATGGGTCTACGAACAGTACGACACAATGGTGATGGCCGACACCGCCCGCACCCCCGGCCTCGGCGCGGGCATGGTTCGCGTGCATGGAACTGACAAGGCACTAGCCTTCACCAGCGACGTGACGCCGCGTTACGTGCGCGCCAACCCGATTGAGGGCGGCAAGCAGGCAGTGGCCGAAGCCTATCGCAATCTGACGTCCGTCGGTGCCACTCCGCTGGCGACCACCGACAACCTGAATTTCGGCAACCCCGAAAAGCCCGAGATCATGGGCCAGTTCGTCGGCGCGATTAAAGGCATTGGCGAGGCTGTCGCCGCGCTGGATATGCCGATCGTATCGGGCAACGTCTCGCTCTATAACGAGACCGACGGTCAGGCGATCCTGCCTACCCCCACCATCGGCGCAGTTGGCCTGCTAAACCACACTGATGAGATCATCGGCAATGAGGTTCGCGAAGGCCATGTTGCGCTGGTCATCGGCGAAACCAAAGGCCATCTGGGTCAATCCGCCCTGCTGGCTGAGGTGTTCAACCGCGAAGACGGTGACGCGCCCCATGTCGATCTGGACGCCGAAAAACGCAACGGCGACTTTATCCGCGCCAACCGCGAGATGATCAAAGCCTGCACCGATCTGAGCGACGGCGGCCTTGCACTGGCGGCGTTCGAGCTGGCCGAGGCGGCTGGCGTGGGCGTCTGCCTCGACGATGCCTCGACCGAGTTCCTGTTCGGCGAGGATCAAGCGCGCTATCTGGTCGCCTGCAACTTTGATCAGGCCGAGGCACTGATGATCGCCGCCGGTCAAGCAGGTGTTCCGCTGGTCTCGGTTGGTCGTTTCACTGGCGAGACAGTCAAGATCGGAGGATCTGAGGCCGCTCTGAACGAATTGACCGCCACCTTCCGCAGCAGCTTTGCCGAAGCCGTGGCCTGATATCGCCTTCGCAAACCAAGATGAAACCCGCGCTTGGACCGGCGCGGGTTTTGTCGTTTCAGGACCACTTGCGCGCCCCGCTTTGGCGCTCTACATCTTGGGAAAGACCTTCAGGAGTGACCTACATGCCGATGAGCGCCCACGAAATCGAACACCTGCTGCGCGAAGCCTTTCCCGATGCGGAAATTCAGGTCGGCGGCAGCGACGGCGTGCATATGTCCGCCATGGTCGTGGACGAAAGCTTTCGCGGCAAAAACCGGGTTCAACAACAGCGAGCGGTCTATGCGGCCTTGAAAGGTAAGATGGACGGCCCAGATGGAGAGTTGCACGCGCTGGCGCTGACTACAAAAGTGCCGGAGTAACATGGAGCATTTGATCGCACTCACAATTGCGATTTCTGTCTTTGTCCTGCTAATCGGACTGTTAGCGTGGAACCACACAAAGACCGGCCGCAAAACAGGACGAGGATCTCTGCCTGCGCAGGACAAACACATTCTGCACTCGTCTTACAATTCGCATGACGGTGCAATTCGTTCAACGCAGACCCATATTCCAAAAGACCCACAAGACTTCGCCAAAGCGATGATGCCGAAGAGCAAAGGAAACGCGAAATGACTGACGTGAAAACCCAGATCGACGAAACCGTCAAAGCCAACGATGTGGTGCTTTATATGAAGGGCACCAAGGAAATGCCTCAATGTGGGTTTTCGTCCCGCGTGGCTGGTGTGCTGAACTATATGGGCGTCGACTATGCCGACGTGAACGTTCTAGCGGATGAAGAGGTCCGTCAAGGCATCAAGGATTATTCCGACTGGCCGACCGTGCCGCAGCTTTACGTCAAAGGCGAATTTGTCGGCGGTTGCGACATCATCACCGAGATGACTCTGTCAGGCGAGTTGGACACGCTGTTTGATGACAACGGCGTCGGTTACAACAAAGAAGCCGCCGACAAGATCCGCGAAGCAAACGCCTGATCACCGGCTGGAGCAATTCTCTAGTATAACCTGCTCGCTGGCGGCGTCCCCTGTCGCCAGAAAGCTGACCGTTGCATCCCAACCTTTGGACCGCAGAATATAGGTGCCACCGTTGCCTTCGGATCTGTATTGGATTCCCGATCCACTGATACTTTGCTCTAGCGCGATCAGTTGATTGTCGACCAGCATGGCTGCAGCGCTCGAGCCGTCCGAGGCGTTAAAGAACACCACCTCAAGCGGAACGGCATTGTCGCAGGTGAAGGTAACAGGGAGAACGTCGAGTTCCGCCCAAGCGGTGCTTCCCAACACCGTCGCCATGAAAACAGCAGATATCCGACGCAACATCATCCCGCAGTCTTTTCTTCCAAAACCGAGGCAAGCGCTTCGGCGCGCGCCGCCAATTCAGCTAGCGTGTCTGTCACGGAAGGCGGCACAACCGCTACCTCGACCCTTTCGGGTTCAGGCTGTGGCTTGTTGCGCAAAGCCAGAATTTCGGCCTCGGCCTCGGCCAATTTTGCTTGCAGGGAACTAATCTGATCTTCCGACGCGGCCGTTTTGTCAGCAAGCATGAGGCCGGCCATCAGCAGCATTCTGGACTCGGGCATTCGTCCTATTTGATCAGAAAGAACCTGTGCTTCGTCGTCCAACATCTTAGCGGCGGCTTGCAGGAACACTTCTTCCCCGTCCTGACATGAGACGTCAAAACCCCGCCCACCGATTTGAATGGTTACCTCGGGCATTACTCCACCTCTCCTTCAGCCAGCTTGGCTTGCGACAAAAGCGGCTCTAGTCGCGCCAGCACAGCATGCGCTTCGGCCGCGTCCGTGGCCTGAGCGGCTCGGGTCGCTTCCAGTTCGGCTACTGTTGCGCGGTTTAGAAGTTCGGCATCCGGCAAACCGCCCTCGGACGCAGCGCGCAGTTCATCGACCGAATTGCGCAACTGTTCATTAGCCTTGCGCATACGCTGCAGATCGTCATCCAATCGGGACATAGCCGCGCCATGACTACTGCGTTCGGCGCGCAACATCTCAAGCTCGGCACTTAACTCAGCGACCCGCTCGCTATCAGCCAGTTCCGATTTCAAACGCGCATTCTCGGCCTTCAAGCCCTCTGCCACGCTTGCAGTCGCCTTCAACCGATCGTTCTCCGCCTTCAAAACTGCAAGCTCGTCCTGATCTTCTAAAGCCGCCTTTGCGTCCGCAAGCTCTGCGCGGGCGGCTTCCACTGCGGCCAGTTTCGCGGTTGCTTCAGCCAATTGCTCGCGCAAAGCTCCATTTTCTGGGTGTTCAGCAGGCACCGAACGCAAGCTCTCCATATCGGCGCGCATTGCGTCGACTTCCTGTTCATGACGTTGCTTGAGGGCTCTAAGACGCTCTTCCAATTGCGCATTTGCTACACGTTCGTCATCCAGCGCGGCACGCAACGTTTCATCTTGCGCGCGCGGAGGTTCTGACATTGCACCCATGGCGTCCACGCTTGCACCGATACGTTCCATCGCGACAACAATACGGCGCTGTAATTCTTCGATCTGGCTCATGCCCCTGCCACCTCTTTATCAAGGTTCCGTGTGCTGCGGTTCATCCGAATCAACTTAATTCACGAATTGGTCTAGTCTAACCGAATGGCGCGGAAAATACCCACTGTTTGCTTTCAAATACTTGAGCCACGTTCTTGAAGCAGTTCACCCTTGTAACCCCCGGTTCTGCTTGCACTTTGAGGACTGAGTGGTATTCAGCGCGCAATCTGCCTGTAATCCAAAGGAATAACGCCCGTGGACCTGACTGCGCTGCGCAATGCAAACCCCGAACATTGGGACAAGGCTGCGGCCATCCGCACATTGACCCTTGATGCCGTCGCCGCCGCCAATTCCGGCCATTCCGGCATGCCGATGGGCATGGCCGACGTCGCGACCGTGCTGTTCGAAAAGCACCTGAAATTTGACGCCTCGGCGCCGAACTGGCCCGATCGTGACCGGTTTGTCCTGTCTGCAGGTCACGGCTCGATGCTGATCTATTCGCTGCTCTATCTTACAGGCCACGCTGACGTCACTCTGGACGAGATCAAGAACTTCCGCCAGCTGGGCGCAAAAACTGCGGGCCACCCCGAGAACTTCTTGGTCAATGGCATCGAGACCACCACCGGCCCACTGGGTCAGGGCATCTCGAACGCTGTAGGCTTTGCAATGGCCGAGGAAATCCAGCGCGCGCAATACGGTAAGAAGGTCGTTGACCACTATACCTATGTGATCGCGGGCGACGGCTGCCTGATGGAAGGGGTCAGCCAAGAAGCCATCACCCTTGCCGGACGTCACGAGCTGAGCAAGCTGATTGTTTTCTGGGACAACAACAACATCACCATCGACGGCACCGTGGACATCGCAGACCGCACCGATCAGGTGCGCCGTTTCGCGGCCTCAGGCTGGCATGTGATCGAGATTGACGGACACGATCCGCAGGCCATCGACGCGGCCATCGTGCAGGCGAAAAAGTCGAACAAGCCGACCATGATTGCCTGCGAAAGCCACATCGCATTGGGTCACGCAGCGCAGGACACTTCGAAAGGACACGGTGCGCTGACCGATCAGGATCAGTTGAAAGCCGCCAAAGACGGCTATGGCTGGCCGCATGGCGCGTTTGAAATCCCCGCCGATGTGAAATCCGCATGGGAAGCCATCGGTGCACGCGGTGCCGCAGAGCGCGCGGCATGGGAAGAACGTTTCGCACAAATCTCGGAGCGCAAGCAGGCAGAGTTCAACCGCGCCTACGCATTTGAAGCGCCCAAGAAACTGGCCGGCGCGATCCGCGCGTTCAAGAAACAAGCCTCAGATGACCAACCGAAACTGGCCACCCGCGCCTCGTCGGAGAAGGTTTTGAACGTCGTCAACCCGATCATGACCGAGACTGTGGGCGGTTCGGCCGACCTGACGGGCTCGAACAACACCAAATCTGCTGATATGGGCGTGTTCCTGCCGGAAAACCGCAAGGGTCGTTACATCCACTACGGTATCCGCGAACACGGCATGGCCGCTGCGATGAACGGCATGGCGCTGCACGGTGGCATCCGCCCGTATGGCGGCACGTTCATGGCCTTCACCGACTATGCGCGTCCATCGATGCGTCTGGCCGCGTTGATGAAAATCCCGTCGGTCTTCGTGATGACCCACGATTCGATCGGTCTGGGCGAAGACGGCCCGACCCACCAGCCGGTCGAGCATCTGGCCATCAGCCGCGCAACGCCCAACACCTATGTGTTCCGCCCCGCCGACACGGTTGAAACAGCAGAAGCCTGGGAACTGGCGCTGACCTTCAAGGAAAGCCCCTCGGTCCTGTCGCTGACTCGTCAGGGCGTGCCGACCGTGCGCAAGGATCACAAAGCCAAGAACCTGACCGCTCAGGGTGCTTACGTTCTGGCCGAAGCCGAGAGCAAGCGTCAGGCGATCCTGATCGCCACCGGCTCTGAGGTTTCGCTGGCAATGGAAGCCAAAGCAATGCTTGAAGCCGAAGGCATCGGCACACGCGTCGTCTCCATGCCCTGTATGGAGTTGTTCGCCGAGCAGGACGAAGCCTATCGCAAGCGCGTGCTGCCCGCTGGTGCCGTCCGCGTCGGCATCGAGGCCGCCGTGCGCGCCGGTGGCTGGGACCGCTGGCTGCTGGGCGAGCGTGGCCGTGAAGCCAAAGCCGGGTTCATCGGCATGTCGGGCTTTGGTGCGTCGGCCCCTGCGGGTGAGCTGTATAAGCATTTCGGCATCACTGCCGAGGCCACAGTCGCCAAAGTCAAGGAACTGCTGGGTTAATTCCCGACGTCAGTCCAAAGGAAACAGGCGGTCCGCATGGGCCGCCTTTTTTTTTCGGCCCACCCTCACAGACTGGTGAGGCGTCGTGATCCCACCTGCCCTATTTCGTAGGCAATAACGCCTTAAGTGCTGAAGGCAATCCAGTCACAGGGAAGTTTAGAAATGAGGAAACACGCCGTCCTGAGCGCCGTAGCAGTGATCCTGGCTGCCCCAGCATTCGCGGGGGATTTCGCCAGCAAGGAAGAAATTCAAAAAACGATGGCCGACCACACCTATGCAGGCGGCATGCTGTCAGGCGCGTTTACCGAGTATTATGCAGCCGACGGTACCATCAAAGGCGAAGGCTATTCGGGCAAGTGGGAAGCAACAGATGATGGGATGTGCTTTCAGTATGGCGATGATCCCAAAAACTGCTGGGACCTGAAAATTGACGGAGCCGCCGTTACCCTGGTCAAAGATGGCAAGGTTGACGGGTCTGGCGTCGTGGTCAAAGGCAACACTAACGGGTTCTAACGCCAATCCGCGCCGCCGAAACTGCGGCGCGGATTTTATTGTTCAGTGGGATTTTAACAGTTTCGTCGCCGGTGGGATTAGTACCATCCCCCAAGCCAGTCCGAATACTCCGTCCATGGCGGCCTTGGCGATCCACTCCACGGCGCCCTCGTATTGAGCAGAAACCATATGGCCCACCGCATAGGCCCAGTCGTGAATGTGGTGGCCCAGCCAGCCAAAGCCCAAAACCTCGAGCCCGTGGATGATGATCGACCCGCCGACCCACAGCATCGCGGCGGTTCCGACGATAGAAAGCACCTTCATCACAATCGGCATGGCTTTGACCAAGCCTCGCCCGGTTCCGCGTCCGATCGGGGTCGGTGCGTTCTGCGCCAGAAACAGGCCCACATCGTCCATCTTCACGATCAACGCCACCGAGCCATAGACCGCCACCGTCACACCGATCCCGACAACAGCCAGCGTCGCCGCCTGCATCCAGATGTTCGGCGCTTCGATGGCAGCAAGCGCGATGGTCATGATCTCGGCCGACAGAATGAAATCGGTCTTTATTGCGCCTTTGACTTTTTGCTCTTCCAGATGGCCCGGATCGCGGATTTTCATATCATCGTCGATGACGTGGCTGCCATGGGGGAAGAGGACATGGAAAATCTTCTCAGCCCCCTCGAAACATAAATAAGACCCGCCCAGCATCAGCAAAGGCGTGATCAGCCAAGGCGCGAAATTAGCCAGCAACAGCGCAACGGGCAGCAGCAGCACGATCTTGTTAAAAACCGACCCGCGCGCGATGCGCCAGATGATCGGCAACTCGCGCGCCGGGGCGAAACCTTGCACGTATTTCGGCGTCACGGCGGCATCGTCAATGATTACACCCGCCGTTTTAGCCCCGGCCTTGCCCGCCGCTGCAACAACATCATCAACCGACGATGCCGCAACTTTTGCAATTCCGGCAACATCGTCCAGCAATGCCAAAAGACCGCTCATGCCTAGTTCCTTCCTGTAACCAGCCGCAGGTGGACCCTACCTGATCTTTCAGCTAGCGCAAGCGTTAGCGATACCGGAGAAGGTTTGCGCTAACACGTTAAAAATATGTCACTTTTACTCTTTTGAGAACGCGTTAGGGCCGCTATATCGCCTGCAACGCAAGCGCATTTTGGAGACGTCATATGACCATCAAGGTCGGCATCAATGGTTTTGGCCGTATCGGCCGCTGCACCCTGTCGCATATCGCGGCATCGGCCCGCAACGACATCGAAGTGATCAAGGTCAACGCAACCGGCCCGCTGGAAACCACGGCGCATCTGCTGAAATATGACAGCGTCCACGGGCGCTTCCCCCGCGACGTCTCGATCGAGGGCAATACCATGGATCTGGGCCGCGGCCCGATGGAGATGTTCTCGACCTACGACATGAACGAGCTGGACTGGGAGGGTTGCGACGTCGTTCTGGAGTGCACCGGCAAGTTCAATGACGGCCTGAAGGCCAAGACTCACCTTGAGCGTGGGGCGCAAAAGGTTCTGCTGTCGGCTCCGGGCAAGAATGTCGATAAAACCATCGTCTATGGCGTGAACCACAACAGCCTTGCTGCTGATGACAAAATGGTTTCGAACGGCTCCTGCACCACAAACTGCCTTGCTCCGCTTGCCAAGGTTCTGGACGAAGGCGTCGGGATCGAACATGGCATCATGACCACGATCCACGCCTATACTGGCGACCAGCCTACGCTGGACCGTCGCCACAGCGACCTGTACCGCGCTCGCGCTGCCGCTATGTCGATGATCCCGACTTCGACCGGTGCTGCCAAGGCGCTGGGTGAGGTTCTGCCGAACCTCAAAGGTCGTCTGGATGGCTCGGCAATCCGGGTTCCGACCCCGAATGTATCCGCTGTTGACCTAACATTCCGCGCCGGTCGCGATGTGACAGTGGATGAGGTGAACGCGATTGTCCGTGAAGCCTCGCAAGGTCATATGCAGCGCGTTCTGGGCTACGAGCCTGCTCCACTGGTCTCGACAGATTTCAACCATACCGAGGAAAGTTCGATCTTCGCTCCGGACCAGACCCGCGTCGTCAATGACCGCATGGTGCGCGTTCTGGCATGGTACGACAACGAATGGGCCTTCTCAGTTCGCATGGCCGATGTTGCTGTGGCAATGGGCCGCCTTAACTAAGACCCGTTTGAATTCTTGAACCTTTTTCCCCGCTCAGGTTATCTGGGCGGGCATTTCTGTTCGGGGCCTTGATGACCAATCAAATCGCTATCTGGCTGGGTTTTTTGATTCTGGGCATCATGATTGCCGATGTCGCCGTCTATGGAACCGAGCATCTGCTTTTCCTGGGCAAAAAACTCTACGACTTTCTGGATTGGATCGCATTCTGGCGATGAGATAGGTTTTGCTTGACTTTTTGACTGTTTTAGCTTTGTTAGCGCTAACCTTTTATTGGACGACACGCGACGGAGCGGATCATGACACTCAAGCTTGCAATCAATGGATTTGGACGGATCGGACGTGGCGTCTTGCGCGCCGTGATGGAAAGTGGCCGGACAGACGTTGAAATCGTCGCGATCAATGATCTGGCCAAACCCGAGATGAACGCCCACATGTTTGAATTCGACAGCGTCCATGGCCGGTATTTCAAACCTGTGAAGCTCACCGAAGCTGGCTTGGATGTGGGCGCTGGCCCTATTCGCCTGACAAGCGAGCGAGAGCCTGAAAAACTGGACTGGTCAGATATTGATGTCGTGTTGGAGTGCACTGGAGTGTTTCGCACGCGCGAAGCCGCAGCTCGTCATCTTGAAAACGGGGCAAGCAAGGTTCTGATTTCAGCCCCCGCACGCGGGGATGGCGGCGTCAAAACCGTAGTTTACGGAGTGAATGATCACGAACTGACAGCCGATGATATTATCGTGTCAAATGCATCATGCACGACCAACTGCCTGTCGCCAGTTGCAGCCGCGTTGGACGATGGCCTGGGAATTGTGCATGGCAACATGACAACCGTCCATGCTTATACCGCCAGCCAACCCGTCCATGATACCGCCGGCAAAGACCCCTACCTTTCCCGCGCTGCGGCATTATCGATGATTCCTACGACAACCGGCGCAGCCGCCGCAGTGGGCTTGGTGCTTCCACAACTTCAGGGGAAACTGACGGGACAAGCCATTAGGGTTCCAACCCCGAATGTTTCGGTTGTTGATCTTGTTGCCGAGGTTTCGCGCCCGACGACCGAGGATGAGGTAAATGCCTTGTTCGTCGCTGCTGCCGAGAAGATCCCGGGTGTTCTGGCGGCTGAGAAACGCCCCTTGATATCGGTCGACTTCAATCACGATTCCCACAGCTCGACCGTGTCACTTGCAGAAACAAAGGTAACCGACGGGACATTGGTCCGGGTTCTGGCCTGGTATGATAACGAATGGGGTTTCTCGAACCGCATGCTGGATACTGCAATGGCAATGGGTGCGTCAGCTTAAGCGGTTCTGTAAGGCTGTAACAACGCGGGGCGTAACGAATTTGGAGACGTCCCCGCCCAGCCGCGCAATTTCCTTGACCAGCTTGGACGCGATCGCCTGATGGCGCGCCTCGGCCATCAGAAAGACCGTTTCGATTGAATCATCCAGCGCGCGATTCATTCCAACCATTTGAAATTCGTACTCAAAATCAGCCACGGCCCGCAATCCGCGTACTATGGTTTGCGCTCCAACGTCGCGTGCGCAATCGATCAGCAGGTTTTCGAAGGGATGCGCGACAATCACTGTACCGGTCTGCTCGGATAGTTGGGCGCACTCGGCTTCGATCATAGCGACGCGCTCTTCCAAAGAAAACAACGGGCCCTTGTCTCGGTTGATTGCTACACCGATCACAAGCTTGTCGACCATCGCAGCAGCCCGGCGAATAATGTCGATATGGCCCAGTGTGATCGGATCAAAAGTTCCGGGATATAATGCGACCCGCATCGCGCCCTCCTGCGCAATAAAATTTCGGCGCAAGCAAACACAACTCTGCCGTGGGTGCAATAGGGCGCTTTGGCCCTGTCTGAAATTAGTGGCCCATGATCATTGTCTGGAGCGCCTCTTTCTCCATCGCCAATTCCGAAAGCTGTGCTTTGACCACATCCCCAAGTGTTACGATACCTATCAGCTTGCCATCTTCGACGACAGGCATATGGCGGAAACGCCCTTCGGTCATGCGGCTGAGGACATCCTGAACCGAGTCCTGACGCGTCGCAGTTACAAGATCGCTGGTCATGTAAGCGCTGACCGATTTCGCCAGACAACCACTTCCACTTGCAGCCAACTCTCGCACAATATCACGTTCCGACAAAATTCCAGATGCCGTTTCCCCCCCGTCTTCAGAGACCACAACCGTCCCGATCCGCTTTTCTGCCAGGATTTTTGCCGCATCGGACACAGTGAGATCGGGCGTAACCGTTTCGACCCCTTCCGTAGCCTTTGATTTCAGAATGGCCTGAACCAGCATGTGCGAAACCTCCGAAATAACTCGCTGTTTTACAAAGCGTTGCCGGAATGCCCATATGTGTCAAGGTGAAGCTTCAGCTTCCAGACGCACGACTTCCTCGCGGATTCCGGCAGTCAAAGCCTGTGCGAACCGGTTCAAGCGTTCATTTCGTTGATCACCCTGATGTCGGATTAGAAAATACCTGCGGGTCAGACTAAGCTGATCCGTCAGGATTTTCCGCAGGTTTGGATGGAATGGCAGCGCAAAATCGTGCCCCACACAAACCCCTGACCCGAGCGATGCTTGCCCCAGCTGAACCGATATCGAATTCGATGCAAGAGCAACTCGTTCAACCCCGATATCGACCAGATAGTCGAGTTCCCGGTCAAAAATCATATCCGGGATATAGCCAATAAATCGATGCCTTCTAAGAGCTTCCAGGTTCTCAATTTTCGCTTGCGCATTCAGGTATTCCTGACTGGCAACCAGATGTAGCCGGTAGTCCGTGATCTTTTGCACCAGAAACCGGCCAGCCGTGGGCGCGCTGACCGTTATGGCCATATCCGCCTCACGGCGGGACAGGTTAATCACACGGGGCAAAGACAGAATCTGAATATCCAATTCGGGATTCGCGTCGCAGATTTTCGCGCAGACTTGTGGCAAAAGATACGTGGCGCAGCCATCCGGAGCACCGATCCTGATTTGGCCACTCAGTGTCTTGGATGATCCCGAGACAGAACCGGATGCGGCCCGCATGGCTTCTTCGGCCTTCAAGCCGTGATCAAGCAAGCGTTCCCCGATTGGCGTCAGAACATAGCCTTGCTGCGACTTGGTAAACAAAGGCGCATCCAGCGATGCCTCAAGCCGTGCGACCCTGCGCCCTACTGTCGCCGGGTCGATCTTAAGACGCCGACCTGCGGCTGATAGGCTTTCCTCACGCGCGACGGCCAAAAACACCCGCATGTCATCCCAGTTTGGAACCACCCCACCTCCTTTTGCATTTTTGCAAAATATTTTTGAATTATTGCCTCTGTTCACGCGATTTATGCAAGCCTATTCTGCGCCGAAACAACCCGGAGGAATTCGCAATGACCGAACTGTCCCATTTCATCAACGGTGAGAATGTCGCCGGCACATCCGGTCGCTTTGACGATGTGTTCAACCCGGCCACGGGTGAAGTGCAATACAAATGCCCGATGGCCAGCGCTGCCGAAACCACAGCCGCCATCGAAAGCGCAGCTGCAGCGCAACCCGCTTGGGGCGCAACCAACCCGCAAAAACGCGCGCGCGTGATGATGGCCATGGTTGGGCTGATCAACCGTGACATGGACAAGCTGGCCGAAGTCCTAAGCCGCGAGCACGGCAAGACCATTCCGGACGCCAAGGGCGACCTGCAACGCGGTTTGGAAGTGATCGAATACTGTGTCGGTGCCCCACATATGCTGAAGGGTGAGTACACAGACAGCGCCGGCCCCGGCATTGACATCTATTCGATGCGTCAGCCCCTTGGCGTCGTGGCATCGATCATGCCGTTCAATTTCCCGGCCATGATGCCTTTGTGGCACGTAGGCCCCGCGCTGGCCTGCGGCAACGCCATTGTTCTGAAACCTTCAGAACGTGATCCGTCGGTCCCGTTGATGCTGGCCGAGCTGTTCATCGAAGCGGGTCTTCCGAAAGGTGTGTTCCAGGTTGTGAATGGCGACAAGGAAGCAGTCGACACCCTTCTGGACAGCGAGATCATCCAAGGTGTTTCGTTTGTGGGTTCGACTCCGATTGCGCAGTATATCTACAGCCGCGCCTCTGCGAATGGTAAGCGGGCGCAGTGTTTCGGTGGGGCCAAGAACCACATGATCGTCATGCCCGATGCCGATATGGATAAAGCTGCCGACGCGCTTGTTGGCGCCGGTTTCGGTGCCGCTGGCGAACGCTGCATGGCCGTTTCGGTTGCTGTTCCGGTCGGTGACGACACTGCAGACGCGCTTGTCGAAAAGCTAATCCCGCGCATCGAGAAACTGAAGGTCGGTCCATATACGGCAGGTGACGACGTGGATATGGGCCCCGTCGTGACGGCCGCCGCAAAAGAACGCATTCTGGGTCTGATCAACTCTGGCGTGGAACAAGGTGCCAAGTTGGTCGTCGACAACCGTGATTTCAGCCTGCAAGGCTATGAAGATGGCTTTTTTGTTGGCCCGCACCTGTTCGATCACGTGACGCCGGAAATGGATATCTACAAGCAAGAGATCTTCGGCCCGGTTTTGTCCACCGTGCGTGCAGGTTCGTACGAAGAGGCGATTGGTCTGGCAATGGACCACGAATACGGCAACGGTACTGCGATATTCACACGTGATGGTGACACTGCACGTGACTTTGCCAGCCGGATCAACATCGGCATGGTCGGCGTCAACGTTCCGATCCCGGTGCCGTTGGCCTACCACACCTTTGGCGGCTGGAAGAAATCCATGTTCGGTGATCTGAACCAGCACGGCCCTGACAGCTTCAAATTCTACACCCGCACCAAAACCGTCACGGCCCGCTGGCCGTCGGGCATCAAAGAAGGTGGCGAGTTTAACTTCAAAGCGATGGACTAAGTCACCTGCCTACGAAACCGGCCCTAAGCGGGCCGGTTTTTTAACGCTTCACGATAAATTCAGACCTCTATATCTGGAAAAAACCGATCAACAGGAATATTTTCTACACAAACTATTTTTTGAGCAGTTCCTGATCCGGAGGCAAAATTGTCGAAATCCAGAATGACCCGTCGCTCTGCGGTGCTGGGCGTAGCGTCCCTAGTGGCCACACCTGCTTTGGTGCGCGCGCAAAGTTTGGATGCGTTCCCGCAAAACGAAGATGCAATCAGCACTCAGCTTCCGGTTCGCAGAAACGTCTCATCTTTCTCACAACAAAACTGGCAGGATCACTTCGATGAACTCGGTGTGGGTGCGTTGTTGGCAGATATCACAAGCCGCGCGGTGCACTACTGGGGGCTTGATGGGACTTACAAACTGTACCCCAGTTCGGTTCCCATGAGCGAAGAATTGACCAAGCGCGGCTATACCGAAGTCGTACGCAAGCGCGAAAATCCAAGCTGGACGCCCACCGCTTCGATGCGCGAGCGTGATCCTGATCTGCCTATTCGAATGGAAGGCGGAGAACCGGGGAACCCACTTGGAACGCGCGCTATGTATTTGGGTTGGCCCGCCTATCTGGTGCATGGCACCCATGATACGCGAAAGATTGGTCGACAAAGTTCTTCTGGTTGTATTGGCCTATACAATCAGCATGTCGAAGAATTGTACCCTCTGGTCCAGGTCGGAACCCAAGTCCGTCTGGTCTGACAAAAAGCCCCGGGCCTTCAAGGACCGGGGCTTTTTGTTAATGCTTGGTTTTATTATTCAGGCAGGATCACAGCGTCGACGACGTGGATCACACCGTTGCTGGTTTCGATGTCTGCCTGGATGACTTCGGCATCATTCACCTTGACGCCACGCTTGGCATTCACGCTCAGACGGTCACCCTGTACGGTTAGAACCTTGGCGCGTTTTCCGGCAATGTCACCAGACATGACCTTGGCAGGAACAACGTGGTAAGTGAGAATTTCAACCAGTTGGTCCTTATTCTCGGGCAGAAGCAGTGTTTCGACCGTACCCTCAGGCAAAGCTGCGAAAGCTTCGTCAGTCGGAGCGAAGACAGTAAACGGACCGTCACCTTTCAACGTTTCAACAAGACCTGCGGCCTGAACGGCGGCAACGAGGGTTTCGAACGACCCGGCCGAAACGGCGGTATCCACAATGTCAGCGGCTTGTGCCTTGACGGGCAAAGTCAGTGCAAGTGCGGCGGCAGCGCCCATCAGTGTTTGGCGGAACATGGCTGTATCTCCTCTCCAGCGTGTTATGGAAAGGGGTACGGGGCCTCAGCCACAGCGGATCACTTTGAGTTCAATTTTCTTTGATCTGCACCCAGATACTTTGCGCACGACCATCGCCCAGGAACGGCAAAGCTTCGACCGCATCGGGGCGATCCTGTTGCAGGTAATACCCCGGCCAAAGCATTGAAAACGAACCAGATTGTAGCAATGCGTGCAACATGTACTGCTCGCCCCAACCAGGGCAGTCATAGAAGAATCGCTTGGGATATTCATAAGGTAGAAAAACATCATGCACGTGAATCACCACACCGGGTTTCAGTGCAGGGATGATGCGGCAAAACAAATGCGCGACGTCATTGCTCATGCGGACTACATGGCTGGAATCGATGAACAGAACGTCGCCCGCCTCCAACTGATCGAACAGCGCGGGATCCACTTCTTCCAGCCGTCTCTGCTCGAAATGATCTACCACATGGGCGATATCAGCACGCGGATAGGGATCAATCGCGGTGATCTGCGTCTCAAGCCCGCCGTCGATGATTGCCTGCCGGGTAACGCGCGTGGAGTTTCCGCAGCCAACCTCGATCACACGCCGGGGTTTGAATCGGCGGATCATCAAATACAGCGCCTCGGCATCGGGACTATCGTAGTAACCGTTACCGATCCGATACCCCGTCTGATTGCGCTCGGGGTCCTTGAGGGCCGCAAGCGCATCCGCATGTTCGGTGTATTCTGCGATGAGGGGCGCGATATCAAACCCCTCCATTCCAGGTGACAACGCATAAGCAGGACGGGTCAAGCCACCTGCCTGTTCAAATGCCTCAAGCCGGGCGCGCTCGTCGTCTTCTGGTCCTTTGTCGACCAATTTAACTCCAAGCTCCGAAAGCGTGTCGTTGATCTTTGGGAATTTCCTGGGTTTCACGCGAACGCTCCGGGGTTTGGACAGTTGACTGAAGGGTTCTTATCGCCGGCGCCGGGGGCTTCGCAAGCCAAACACTTGGCAAGGCGGTCATTTCCGTATTCACTGTTTGGAATAACCGACGAGGGCGACCATGCAGCAGGAATACACGCTGGGCATTGAAGAAGAGTATCTTCTGGTCAATCGGGACACGTTCGAGCTTTCCGAAGCGCCCGAAGCTTTGATGGAGGCCTGTCAGTCCGATTTCCAAGGTCAGGTCAGCCCCGAATTCCTGCAATGTCAGATCGAGGTCGGCACCCGCCCCCATGCGACCATTGCCGGCGCGCGTGAGGACCTGAAACGCTTACGGTCTTGCGTGGCCAAACGTGCAGCGGACTACAACCTCGCCCCAGTGGCGGTATCGTGTCATCCGTTTGCCGATTGGAAAAAGCAAAGCCATACGCGAAAAGATCGCTATGACGCCCTGCACCATGCACTTGGCGGCGTAGCGCGACGAATGCTGATCTGTGGAATGCATGTCCATATCGGAATTGATGACCCTGCCCTGCGCGCCGACCTTATGCCGCAGCTTTCGTATTTTCTGCCCCACCTTTTGGCCCTTTCGACCTCATCCCCCTATTGGAACGGCGAGGATACGGGGCTGTCGTCCTACCGCCTGACAGTCTTCGACAACCTACCCCGAACTGGCTTGCCCCCGACCTTGGCCAGTTGGGCCGACTATGAGCGCACCACGGGCATTTTGGTCGAACTAGGTGTGATCGAGGACACGTCGAAAATCTGGTGGGACTTGCGCCCATCACACCGCTTCCCAACGCTTGAGACGCGCATAATGGACGTGCAGCCCCGGCTGGAACACGCCTTGTCTTTGGCTGCGATGGTCCAGGCGCTGACCCGGATGCTATGCCGGTTGAAAGCCAGAAACTTACGCTGGCGCAACTATGACCAGTTCCTGATCGGAGAAAACCGTTGGCGCGCACAGCGCTATGGCGTCGGCGAGGGCATGATCGACTTTGGCGACCGCTCGATCAAGCCCATGCCCGAATTGATGGGCGAACTGATGGGACTACTGGCCGAAGACACCGAGGCACTTGGTACAATGACCGAACTGGCGCGGTTGCAACAAATCGCGCAGAACGGAACATCGGCCACACGTCAGCGACGCGTTTATGCCGAGGCATCCGCCCGTGGCGAAGATCCTGGAAAAGCGGTTGTCCAACACCTGATCGAGGAATTTCACCACGACCTTTAATCCCCAAGAGACAGATGCTGGGAATTGCTGGCCGTGAAAAATTTCTGTAAGGATTAGGAAATAAACACTCGTTCAATTCATCCGTCGGCGTGGGAGGGAAGCCATGGATTTCGCTTTGACCGAAGAGCAGACTGCGATCTTCGACATGGCCTATGAGTTCGGGCAGGAGAACATCGCCCCCTATGCTCGACAGTGGGAGGCCGAAGGCACCATCCCCAAAGACCTGTGGCCCCGTGTCGGAGAGCTTGGGTTCGGCGGCCTCTACGTCTCTGAAGACAGCGGTGGTTCTGGTCTGTCGCGTCTGGATGCCACCATGGTTTTCGAGGCGTTGTCGATGGCCTGCCCGTCCGTTGCAGCGTTTTTGTCGATTCACAACATGTGCGCCAAGATGCTGGACAGTTTCGCCGGGGATGCGCTGAAAGCGCGCATTATGCCCGATGTTCTCAGCCTGAATACCGTTCTCAGCTATTGTCTGACCGAACCGGGCTCGGGCTCGGATGCTGCTGCGTTGAAAACCCGCGCGGACCGCAGCAATGAAGGATACACCCTGAACGGGACCAAGGCATTTATCTCGGGCGGCGGGTATTCCGATGCTTATGTCTGCATGGTGCGCACCGGACAGGACGGCCCCAAGGGAATCTCAACGGTCTATGTCGAAGACGGTGCGCCCGGCCTGTCCTTCGGCGCCTTGGAGCAGAAGATGGGATGGAAAAGCCAACCCACAGCACAAGTGCAGTTCGATGATTGCAAAATCCCGGCCGAGAACCTTGTCGGCGTCGAAGGCGATGGATTCAAATACGCGATGATGGGGCTGGATGGTGGACGGCTGAACATCGCCTCATGCTCGTTAGGGGCCGCGCAAGCGGGGCTGAATATGACGTTGCAATATATGTCCGAGCGGCAAGCGTTCGGTCAGTCCATCGACCAGTTTCAGGCGCTGCAATTCCGTCTGGCCGATATGGAGATCGAGTTGCAGGCAGCCCGAACGTTCTTACGGCAGGCGGCCTGGAAACTGGATCAGGGCGCGCCGGATGCCACCAAGTTCTGCGCCATGGCCAAGAAATTCGTGACCGAGACTGGATCGAAAGTGGTGGATCAATGCCTGCAACTGCATGGCGGCTATGGCTATCTGGCAGATTACGGGATCGAGAAACTGGTCCGCGACTTGCGCGTGCATCAGATCCTGGAAGGCACGAACGAAATCATGCGCGTGATCGTGTCGCGCCAGATGCTCGCCAATCGCTGAGGGGGCCATGGCTGATATCGACATTCGCACCACTGGTCGCGCCGGACGGATCACACTGACCCGGACCAAAGCCCTGAACGCGCTCAGCTATGACATGTGCATGGCCATAGACACTGCTTTGCGCAACTGGCGTGAAGATGACTCGGTTGATCTTATTGTTATGGACGCCGAGGGCGACAAGGCATTCTGCGCTGGCGGCGACATTGCGGAACTGTACGAGACCGGCAAGAACGGTGACTATGCTTACGGCCAGACGTTTTGGCGCGATGAGTACCGCCTGAACGCGCTGATATTTGAATTCCCAAAGCCCGTCGTCAGCTTTCTGCAAGGGTTCACCATGGGCGGTGGCGTTGGCATTGGCTGTCACGGCAGCCACAGGATTGTAGGCGAAAGTAGCCAGATCGCCCTGCCCGAATGCGGGATCGGATTGGTTCCGGATGTCGGTAGCTCGCTGATGCTGGCGCTCGCACCGGGACGGGTCGGCGAATACCTTGGCATGACCGGTCATCGGATGGGCCCGGATGATGCCATTTTCGCAGGTTTCGCGGATCACTTCATCCCCATGGCTCAATGGTCGGACTTGATCGAACTGTTGGAAGCATCCGGAGACGCCAGCCTTCTGACCACCCACGCCCAAACACCCCCGGAGGGCGTGTTGACCGGATTGCAAACCAAGATCGACGCGCATTTTGACGGCGAAAGGCTGCAAGACATCCTCAATAGCCTCAAAGGCAGCGAAACGGACTTCGCAACCGCCGCGCTTAAATTGATCAACCGGGGTTCGCCGCTGGCTATGGCCTGCTGTATCGAGATCCTGCATCGCTTGCGCACCCCCAGCCTCACCATCCAGAAGGCGCTGGAACACGAGTTCCGCTTTACAAGTCGTGCGATGGAACACGGTGACTTTCTGGAAGGTATTCGCGCACAGATTATCGACAAAGACCGCACTCCGCGTTGGAGGCACCCTGACCAGAACGTACCCATTGTCGAGGTATCGAGGATGCTTCAACCGATGGACGCTAAAGCACTGACATTCTAGGAGGATTGAGGAATGAAGATCGGATTTATCGGGCTTGGGAACATGGGGAATCCGATGGCTGCCAATCTGGCGAAAGCCGGTCATGACGTGGTCGGGTTTGATATGGCGGATGTGGATGTTGCAGGCGTGACCCTTTCCTCATCGGGCGCTGAGGCTGCAGGCGGTGCCGACATTGTTATCACCATGCTTCCGAACGGCCAGATCCTGCGGGCCGTGGCGGATGATATTTTGCCTGCGATGAATTCCGGTTCGGTTTGGATTGATTGCTCGACCGTGGATGTCGACAGCGCCCGCGCCGTGGCCGATCAGGCTGCACAAACCGGTGTCTTGGCAGTGGACGCACCCGTATCCGGCGGGATCGGTGGGGCTGCGGCCGGTACCTTGACCTTTATGGCAGGCGGCAGTGATGTCGCTTTTGGCAAGGCAGCCCCCCTGTTCGAAATCATGGGACAAAAGGCCGTGCATTGCGGCGGATCAGGCGCAGGTCAAGCCGCCAAAATATGCAATAACATGATTCTGGGCGTGACCATGATTGCCACCTGTGAGGCGTTTGCATTAGCAGACAAGCTGGGTCTGGACCGACAGAAAATGTTTGACGTAGTCAGCACATCCTCGGGATATAGCTGGACAATGAACGCTTATTGCCCCGCACCGGGGGTCGGCCCCTCCAGCCCTTCGGACAATGACTACCAGCCCGGCTTTGCCGCCGAACTGATGCTCAAAGACTTGCGCCTCAGCCAACAGGCCGCGGAAAGTTCAGATGCGGATACGCCTCTTGGTCAGGCGGCTACGGCTCTCTACGAGCAATTCGTGGAATCCGAAGACGGTTTGGGCAAGGATTTCTCTGCCATGCTGCCCCGTTTTGAAAAACGAGGAAGAAGTTAACTTTCGCCCGTGGGCGACAAACTGCCCACGGGGTTGACCCGCTCTGATCGGACCGCCATCTATCGGCGTAGATCAGTTCTTGTGCCGGAGGTTTCTATGTCCCGTGTTTTGAAAGTAATATTGGTTGCTTCCATGTTTGTCGCAGCGCCCGCAGCGGTGATGGCAGGCAATGGTAAAGGCAACGGTAAAAACGCCGACAAAGTCTTTCGCGTGCCCTCGCAACCTGTGATTCAAACCAAAGGCAAGGCTGGGCATTGCCCTCCGGGGTTGGCCAAGAAAAATGTACCCTGTGTTCCACCTGGACAGGCAAAAAAGCTGTATCGCAACGGTGACTTCATCAACAACGATTACCGCTGGATCAATGATCCGTACCGCTATGGCTTGAACCGAGGGTCATATGTCCGCGCCGGGGATTATGTCTACCGGGTCGATCCCGAGACCCGCAAAGTACTGAACTTAATCGGCGCCGTTGCGGATATCCTTAACTAAGCCACACAACCTCTGCGTTAGCTCCCTACTTTTGACGCAATTCAACGTCATTTCAATTCTCATTATTGCGAGGATTGAATATGCATAGTGACAATTCGATTTTTGAGTTCCGCGGACCGTGGAACGTACCCATTCAGTTAAACCAAAGTCTAATTTTTCTAGTTTTGCTCATAGTGGGGTTCAGTTTTGATCCCGAATCCCTGCCCTATGCGCTTGGTTTTGTGGCCATTTTATTGACCTCAATCCTGTTGCATGAGCTCGGACACGCCTGGGGGTGCTTGATACAGGGTATCCCCGTCAATCGCGTGGTCCTGTATGGCGGTGGCGGGTTTTGCGAACATCGCCGCTCGACATCATCCTACGAAGACGAATTGATCGTCGCTATGGGGCCGATCGTCAACCTGACGCTGTGGGCATTGTGTTCACTGCTGGAACCCTTTGTCACCTCTCCCGAACTGAGCTGGGTTCTGGTCGTGACCGCCCAATTGAACCTGTTTTTGGCGGTATTCAACATGTTGCCCCTGATGCCGTTGGACGGTGGCCGTCTGTTTCACGCTGTCCTTAGCCGCATGGTCAAACCTGTGACTGCGACACGAATTGCCGGGCTTGTCGGACTGATCGGGGTCGCGCTTTGGTTACCTATGATAGTATTCGCCTACGTAAACTTCGGCTTTGTGTTCCTTTTCTTTCCACCCTTGCTGCGTCATTGGCACATGCTCAGACACGCACAATACTAGCCTATTCAGCCGCAACCTGTTCCGGGTTCAACATCTGTTTTAGGTACCGACCGGTATGGCTGCGCTCGACAGCGGCCACATCTTCGGGCGTGCCAGTGGCCACGATCTCACCGCCGCCATCACCGCCTTCAGGGCCAATGTCGATAATATGATCGGCGGTTTTCACCACGTCCAGATTATGTTCGATCACTATAACTGTATTGCCCTGATCGACCAGTTCATGCAGCACTTCCAACAGCTTGCGCACGTCTTCGAAATGAAGACCCGTGGTCGGCTCGTCCAGAATATACAGCGTCCGCCCGGTCGAGCGTTTGGACAATTCTTTTGACAGCTTCACCCGCTGCGCCTCGCCCCCTGACAGGGTCGTGGCCTGCTGGCCCACCTTGATATAACCCAGCCCAACACGCGCCAGCGCATCCATCTTGTCGCGGATTGAAGGCACGGCCTTAAAGAACTCCTGCGCGTCTTCCACCGTCATATCAAGGACATCGGCAATGGACTTGCCCTTGAACTTGATCTCAAGCGTCTCACGATTGTACCGCGCACCCTTGCAGGTTTCGCAGGTCACGTAGACGTCGGGCAGGAAGTGCATCTCAATCTTGATAACGCCGTCGCCCTGACACGCCTCACACCGGCCACCCTTGACGTTAAAGCTGAACCGACCGGGCTTGTACCCCCGCGCCTTAGCCTCGGGAAGACCGGCGAACCAGTCACGGATCGGGGTGAAAGCCCCGGTGTAAGTCGCTGGATTTGAACGCGGAGTTCGCCCGATGGGGCGCTGGTCAATGTCGATGACTTTGTCCAGATGCTCCAGCCCTTTGATCGTCTCGCAGGGCGCAGGCGTCTGGCGCGCGCCGTTCAACCGCATCGAAGCCGTCTTGAACAGCGTCTCAATCGTCAGGGTCGATTTACCGCCGCCGGACACGCCAGTCACGCAGACGAACTTGCCCAACGGAAATTCTGCCGTGACGTTTTTCAAGTTATTCCCGGTGGCTTTGACGACCTTGAGCTTTTTCTTGTTACCCTTGCGTCGGTCACCCGGCACAGCAATCTCGCGCGTGCCCGACAGGTACTGCCCGGTCATCGAGGCCGCATCCGCCGCGATATGTTCCGGCGTACCGTGGCTGACCACCTGCCCGCCATGCACACCCGCGCCGGGGCCGATATCGAACACATAATCGGCCTCGCGGATGGCCTCTTCGTCATGCTCAACGACGATCACCGTATTACCCTGATCGCGCAGGTTCTTGAGCGTCCCCAGCAGCCTGTCATTGTCGCGTTGGTGCAGACCAATCGAAGGTTCGTCCAATACGTAAAGCACCCCGGTCAGGCCCGAGCCGATCTGGCTGGCTAGACGAATACGCTGGCTTTCGCCGCCCGACAGCGTACCACTTGAGCGCGAAAGCGTAAGATATTCCAAACCCACATTATTCAGGAATCCAAGACGTTCACGGATCTCTTTCAGAATCGCCCGCGCGATCTCATTCTTCTGCACGCTCAGATGGTTCGGC
This sequence comes from Ruegeria sp. D3, assembly GCF_056534465.1. Lineage (NCBI taxonomy): Bacteria > Pseudomonadati > Pseudomonadota > Alphaproteobacteria > Rhodobacterales > Roseobacteraceae > Ruegeria > Ruegeria sp. D3. Next base: position 11,730 of record NZ_JBQFPK010000007.1, on the reverse strand, counting down.
GCGTCCTCGACCCAAGCTAAGGCCTCACGGATCGACATCTGCACGACCTGCCCCACATGCAGACCCGCGATCTTGACGGCGAGCGCTTCGGGCCGCAGGCGGTAGCCTTCGCAAGCCCCGCAAGGACGGTTGTTCTGATAGCGTTCGAACTCTTCACGGATCCACGCGCTGTCGGTTTCGCGATAGCGGCGTTCCATGTTTGGAATCACGCCCTCAAAGCTGCGCGTCACCTGATAGACACGGCCGCCCTCGTCATAACGGAACTGGATTTCCTCATCACCAGAGCCTCGCAGGAACACCTGTTGCACCTTGGCGGGAAGGTCTTTCCACGGGGTGTTCTTGTCGAACTCAAAATGCCGCGCAATGGCTTCGATGGTTTGCAAGAAATAGGGCGACTTACCCTTGCGCCACGGGGCCAAGGCACCGTCATACAGCTTGAGCGTCTGGTCCGGCACCACGAGGCGTTCATCAAAGAACAGCTCGACCCCTAACCCGTCGCAATCTGGGCACGCCCCGAAGGGTGCGTTGAAGGAAAACAGGCGTGGCTCGATCTCGGGGATGGTGAAACCGCTGACCGGACACGCAAAATTCTCACTGAAGGTGATGCGCTCGGCGTCGCCTTCCTTCGGCGCAGTTTCCAGAATCGCGATGCCATCCGCCAAATCCAATGCGGTGCGCAGGCTGTCGGCCAGCCGAGTCTCCATCCCTTCGCGCACAACAAGGCGGTCCACCACCACATCGATGTCATGGCGGAATTTCTTGTCCAGCGTCGGTGGCGTGTCCAGCTCATAGAACTCCCCATCCACTTTCACACGCTGAAAGCCCTGTTTGCGTAGTTCCAGAAACTCTTTCTTATATTCACCCTTCCGGTCGCGCACGATGGGGGCCAGCAGATAACCGCGCGTGCCCTCCTCCATCGTCATGATGCGGTCAACCATATCCTGTACCTGCTGCGCTTCGATCGGCTGGCCTGTGGCGGGGCTATACGGCGTGCCTGCGCGGGCAAACAAAAGGCGCAGATAGTCGTAGATTTCGGTCACGGTACCGACGGTCGAGCGTGGGTTCTTCGAGGTCGTCTTCTGTTCGATCGAGATCGCCGGGGACAGCCCGCTGATGTGATCCACATCCGGCTTTTCCATCATGTCCAGAAACTGCCGCGCATAAGCCGACAGGCTTTCGACATAGCGACGCTGACCCTCAGCATAGATCGTATCAAAGGCCAGCGACGACTTGCCCGAACCAGACAGCCCCGTGATCACCACAAGCTGATCCCGCGGAATATCCACATCAATGCTTTTGAGGTTATGTTCGCGCGCGCCGCGCACCTCGATATTCTTCAGCTCAGCCATTTTGGCCCCCAAAACGTAAGTGTCCTAGAAATAGGCGAGCGGCGCTGAGTCTCCAACACAAAAGTTAGAACAAAGTGAGAACGAACGAATTATTGCCGAACTCTCCTGACAGAACGCACGCGCGGTTTGTAGTGGATGGTTGTTATCTTACTCATCGGGGAAGATTTCGATGAAATAAATGGCGCGGTTGACGGGGCTCGAACCCGCGACCCCCGGCGTGACAGGCCGGTACTCTAACCAACTGAGCTACAACCGCGCATCTATTTTCGTGGCCTTTACCCTGGACCAAGGATGGCAGCAATGGCGCGGTTGACGGGGCTCGAACCCGCGACCCCCGGCGTGACAGGCCGGTACTCTAACCAACTGAGCTACAACCGCCCGCTGCCCGTTCGTTGCTGAACGTTTGGGTGTATTATGGCTACGCTCGGGCAGCGTCAAGCGGCGTTTTGAAGTTTTTTCTGAATTGCGAAATTTTACTGCAAAACCCTGTCGACCTTACTCTGCCTGTTTCAAAGAAAACTGCCGCTTTTTGATCACTGGCGACACACCAACGGCAGACTCATCAATTCCACAACCTGAACCTGTGTCACACTCGCCACACAGGCTGAAATTCAGTCTGTTTAGATACACATTCAGGCACCACCTAGATAAAGCGACGACTGCTCATCAGGTCATAGTGTGACCTTTAGCAAACAAAACAAACAAACGGAGCAGAAACGTGAAAAAACGTATTTTTTTCAGCATTTTGGCAGCATCTACAACAATCGGAGCCGCACAGGCCGCGGAATTTTCCGGTGGTTACCTGAATTTGGACTACTCGACATTTACAGACACCGACTTTGGTGATGCCTACAACCTAAACGGCGCTGCAGAATTGGCGTTTAACCGCGCCTTCAGCGCACAACTCGACCTTGGTGTACAGCGATTCCAAGACCTGAGTGAAACCGCAACCAACTGGACTTTGCACGGCAACTTGCACACCGCCAACAACGCATCCTTCGGCCTGTTCTACGGCCAGGAAGACCTAGATGATGCGGATTTCGAGTTCTACGGGATCGAAGCTGGATTTGATGCTGGCCCTGCCGAAATCGAAGGGTACCTGGGACGCCAGGATCTGACCAATGCTTCGGACCTAGATGGCACCTTGTTCGGAATCTCGGCCAAGACCGAGCTGACCGACGCTTGGGAACTGAGCACCAGCTTCGACATCGTCGACAACTTTGGAGGCGCGCTGGACTTCAACCTGTTCGCGATTGGCGCGTCTTACGCGGCGGCTGACAATGCCGAAGTTTATGGCAACCTGGGCGTGGCTCATATCTCGTCCCCGCTTGTTTCAGGCAGCTCAAACGAAGCCTATGTGACCGTCGGCGTTCGCGTAAACTTTGGCAACGACCGCGGTACCACATTCGGTCGTCGCGGAGTGTTGACCCAACTTCCGGGTTTGCCGGGACTGTAAAGCCAAAAGCCCCGATTCTACCTCGGGGCTTTTGCCTCCAAAATGGCACTTGCAGCAGTTTCAAAGTCGCTGTAATACGCCGCCCTACGGGTGATTAGCTCAGTGGTAGAGCGCTTCGTTCACATCGAAGATGTCAGCGGTTCAAATCCGTTATCACCCACCACTCCATTTTTCCTTTACTTTTCCGTATTTTACATCCTTATTTTCCTGCCTCAGAAGTATTGTCCGCACATACTGTGTGGGTTTTTGTACTAAGATTGCGCGTCAGGCGTCGAGCGCCAAACGCGCCTGAGCAACCACGTCTACCTTTTCAAGTTGAGCGTATTTCATGGTCTGGGAGATATTCGAATGCCCCAGAAGGACCGAGACTTGCTGTATCGAAAGGCCACGTTGGACCATCCGACTGGCATAAGTATCCCTAAGGCTATGCACCGTGGCGCTACCCCGTGTCAGGACAACCCGTTCCGACTTGTTGCAGTTCTCACGGATCACCTTACGCAGAAGTTTGATTGCTTCCTCTACGCTCTCGAAAGGCTGGTCCTGATTATGCAACCGTCGAAAAATGTCATGAACCCTTTGCGAGATAGGCACCAACGATACCGTTCCGGTCTTGGTCCGGTAGACTTCGATTTCCCGTTTGTTCAGGTCGATGAATTCCCATTCCAGAGTTACCGCTTCCATCAGGCGTAAACCCGTGTCAATCAGCACCACGCAAAGCTGTTCCGCCTTACGTGCCGTGATAGTTTCGTTCTGCGCCAGAACATCGAAGATGATCTTTTCCTCACGGTCAGATAGATACCGTGTCTTGGTAAAGCCTTTGATGCTCGGGTACTTCAGCTTCGGGCAGTTGTACCGATACTCAAGCTTGTTGAACGCACGACGGATCGCTCGAATATCACCCTTCAGAGTGTTTTCCTTACGGCCCTGTTGACGACGAAAGTCCAGAAAGTCTTCCAGCATGTCTTGCGTGAAGTCATGGTTTATCGGCAGAGGCCAGCAAGCCTTATTGCGCTGGGCAGTTGGCGAGACAGAATTCATATCCGAATAATGAGGGGGCGGGGGTTTTCAGAAAGCGACTTCAAAAATCGGGGGTTTTAAGTGTTGTTATTGTTGTTGTTTGGAAGTCGACCATCTCACGAAGGACGATTGTAAATATTTGTACTCAAATCCATTTCTCATTCTTCAGGGAATTCAATTAAAAAACTCTGTCCGGCTTCAAGAGAGTAGCGCAATCCCGATTCAACGACTTTAGCAACTAGAGTCACACAGTTAGAATTCACCACTTGTACGTCTTTTCGTTCTATCATCGGCAAGAAGCCACCAGCGACTCCTTCATAGTGTCCAACGAAGTCTTCCAAGGACTGCAGCCCGTATACATCTCCCTTTATTCGTACGGTGCTCGATCCCGTTTCGCCGAACTTCAACCCTCTTACTGTAAACTCAACCTGCTGACCGTTGTTGAGAGTAAGGACGCCTTCTCCCTGTCTAAAAGCGACGAATATTCCTCTCTTTTGGCCTTCCAATGTGAAGGTTCCTGATTTGTCGGGGTTTTCTGGACATTTCCTGCTTGCGGTTTGGGCGAAAGACTGAGCCGTAGGTTGATACACCATCCAACCTACAAATAAACCTACGCACAGATAAAATACAGAAGCTTTTGTTTTATTGCGCATTTTTTCCTCACTCAATGAGTTCCCAACACTTAACATGAATTGCATTTCAAAAATTTTCCTATCGGATTGTGACCGCGTGATGATGCTTGTATCTGCGGGTGTAAGGTCTCATCTTGGCTACTTCGCAATGTGATACCTAGCGGCACCCGACACACTCGCCTATCCGAAACAAAGCTGAAGCTCGCGAAGCTAAAAAGTATCATAGTTCCTCTTCTGCCCCCAAAATCGTGGCAGAAACCGGTACTCGCTTTTGCTCAGGCGTCATCTCAACGCTTGTCGCGGTACCGGGCACATGAGTAGCTCGAGCAGCTTGCGGTACACTATCGCGGCGATTCCTACGCCAAACGACAAACAGTGAGAACGTGAGCGCGATGACCAAGCACATCAAGAATATGTTTCCATCGCCAAATAACTTACTCACAATTGCTGCAAGAACAGGCCCAGTCACACCGCCGAGCGTCCAAACGAAGAGTAGCGTTACTGCTGCAGAAGGAACGTAGACCGGCACAGTTCGATCCATTCCATGCGCGACTAGCAACGAATAGGTTGGGAGAAGCAAGCCACCCAAGAGGAAAACCAAAGCAAACCCAAAAAGCTGCCACCCTATACCATAGTCGCCCTTGGCAGCCGCGGCGTCGCCCTTGCCCAAAACAACGAACAGTAACAGTATCATAGCGGTTAATACAGAGACGCCAGCAATCAAAATCCGACGGTCCATTTCGTCAGAGGCTTTTCCGAGCGGGAACTGGAAAAAAATGCGGCCCGCGTAGGCCAATCCAATTCCAATAGCAATTGTCCTGGGATCGAGCCCCAGCACGCTGGCACGAAACGGAACAACTGTTAACATAACAGTGACTAGAAGACCGTTTATAAAAGCGCCGACGAACGCTGTGGGCGACTCTCTGAAGACTTCGCTAATCCTAATATTCGCTGTTCCTCCGGGACTCGCAGGATTGGTCCGCGTTGTTGCAAGCACGACAATTGCGAAGCAATAGAACATCGAGACAAGAACAAAGGCTTCTGAAAGCTCGGCTGATTGGTTAATGACAATCCCTTGGCTCAGAACCGACACGATGCCGAGAACGATTGCGTAAACTGCGAGTATGCGTCCTCGGTTTTCAGGTCCAGCAGTGTCATTGATCCAAGCATCGCCGATAGCGTATAGACCTGCCGTCGCGAGCCCGGTGATGAACCGAACAAACACCATTATGACTGGTTCTTGGGTACTCGACAGAATTAGAGTGAAAAGCGTGCAAATCGCAGCGGCCGCCGTGAAGGCCCGGATGTGCCCAATCCGAGCTAGCGGCTTAGCGATGTAAAAACAGCCAACCATAAACCCAAGCGAATAAGCTGCAGCGACAATCGAAGCGGCTTCTTGAGTTCCTCCAATCGACGCGATTTGAAGAGCGACTAGCGTTCCCAGGGCTGCTGTTGCTAACTGTATCGCACCAACAGAAACAAATAGTGCGCGTAGTGACAGAATTTGGGCGTTCACTTTTCTTTCCCTAAATACATAACTACTCCAACGTCGCTTGCTTTTGCATTGGCTTGCGAGGAGGCTCACTTGCTGGGATTGCTTTCCAAGCCAGCCACAAGTGTCTCATTCGACCAGTTTCTCTCAAACCGGAGGAAACCTATTGCAATCGCTCGGGCTGGACTGAGTAATCCAACCATTGAGCAAATACGCTTTGTCGCCGTCCACCGCTTCTGGAATGGTAGATCGTAGCCTCATGCCGATGTTAGGATGATCAAGTTTCGCTTGCTCTATCTTTCTGAGGAACGGCGTTACCATTTCACGACAAAATCCCGGCAATGGCTTGATCGATTGTAAAACTTTGCTTTGCAATGGTCATCAAGCCGCGTGTTTTCTCACAGCGCGGCGGCGTTCCGTCTCGAAGCTAGAGGAAAGCGCTGAATCTACGCCAAGTTGACATAAGGCTCCCGCAGCCATGATATTTAGTTATGAGTGAAATGACGTTTGGGCGCGTTAGCGATTTAAATGGGCTACCTGAGTTAATTCTAGCTTGGGGTGGAGAAGAAGCGCTGCGCCGCACGTTAGATCGGCAGATTCTTCCTTACGAAATTTTGGACGACCGTGACGCTGTCATCCCCATGAAAGACATTATCGGGCTGTACCGAAACGCCGCTGAAGTAACAGGCATTCGATCTTTTGGCCTTAAGGCTACTGAAGGAATAGAACTGAGCGAATACGGTGCAATGGCAGATTTTGTCCTTTCCGCAAAAACGCTGAAAGGTGCGATCGCTAAGTTTAAAACCGGGCTACCGTATTACGAAAGTGGGAGTGAAATCTCAGTACAGTACTCAGAAAATGAGTGCACTATAGGTTATCAGAACCTTTTCCAGTCTATTGTTGGTTTTCGCCAAGCAGGTGATATGACCCTGCGTATTCTTGAGGCCGTTATTCGAGCCTATCTTGGTCCTGAATGGTGCCCGAAGAGCATAAAATTAGCGTGTTCAAGTGGACCTTGGGAGCAAGACTATGAAGATACATTCGAAGCGCCTGTGCATTTTTGTTCGGACAGCTTTGCGTTCGTTTTGGACCGGGATCAATTCGAAGAAGCACGGGCCATTCAAGCCTCCAATGGCGATGCACTGGTTTCCCTCGCCGACCTAAAGCATTTGGGTGAAGATTTGCCGCTAGATTTTATTGGGTCGGTCGCTCACCTGATCAAGATACACTTGCCGGATGGAAAGAGCGGTCTTGAGGAAACCGCCCGCGCTTTGGCAATGGGCCCTCGCACCTTGCAACGTAGGCTTGAGGCACACGGTATCGGATTCCGAGATTTATTGGAGCGAGTTCGAATGCAAAGGGCATGTGAGCTTTTACGAGGAAGTGAGGCGACAGTGGCGATCATTGGCAACGAGCTTGGTTACTCCACCACTTCACATTTCACACGCGCGTTTACACGAGTATTCGAAGTTTCACCAAGCAAATACAGATCTGAAATAACCGCGTCAGCACGATTGATGTAGACCCAGCTTGCAAAATCTTGCGGAACTTTCCTGACCGAATGTGGAGGTCTCATTTACTAACAGGGAGCGCGCTTTTTGATGGGCATACTTCGGCAAGCATTGTTCTCCCTAGTTTTGTGCCTTGCACTACTAAGTTGTACGCGTCCGCCGGATCTTATTGGCATTGAAAATCCGGATGTGTCGCCATCCCAGGTGCCGGGTATAACAAGCCATAAAGTTTTCATCATGACATCCAGAGCTCGAAGTGGCGTTGAAGCTGAACTATATTCTCGTCAACGATCAGGGCAACTCGGCCTTTCGTCAGTCGTTGTAACCGTGCCCCCTAACCACACGACCTCAAAGATAGAGAGATCGAAAACAAATCCACCAGACCCGCGCAAGAACTTCACTGTAATTGAGCCTGTGGTGTATGAAACCGACGGTAAGTTCCTATCAAGTATGAATAGAGAATTGGAAAGAAGATCTCCAGAAGATCGAACGATCTTAGGTTTCGTACACGGGTATAATATGACCCTGAGCGACGCGACACTTAGGTTAACCCAATTCGTGCAAGACTCAGGTTTCGAAGGCGTTCCGGTACTTTTTTCCTGGGCATCTTACGCTAGCGCCACACGATATGTTTACGACCTTAACAGTGCACTTCAATCTAGAGTTCAAATGGTGACTGCCGCAGATTTGCTGACGCGCAGCAATGCGAACAGGGTTGATATCTTAGCATGGTCCATGGGCAGCTTTGCCATAATGGAAGGCATTGTCTACGCAACGACAACTGGCCATTTTGATCGTAAGAACCGACTGAAGAACATTATTCTGGCTTCACCGGACATCGATCTCGACCTGTTTCGTGCTCAATTGCAATTGATCCCCGAAGTCGTAGATGACGTATACATCCTTACTTCGAAGGCCGACTACGCGTTGAAGCTTTCAAGCTTAATTGCTGGACGACAAACACGACTTGGGCAAGCAAACATTGAGCAATTGGAAGACCTTGGTGTTTCAGTAATTGATCTCAGCGAAGTCGACGACGTTGGAACGAAGAGCCACGGAAAATTTGCTGAGTCGCCTAAGGTTGTTCAACTTATTGGCCGAGGCTTGAAGGAGACTAATTCTCTCGGAGAGGTCGCAGGCAGCGAGGCTGTGAGCCTTCCGTCTCTGGTTATCCAAGAACCGCGAAGATGATCCCCAATTGCCGCGGTTCAATAAGCTGTTTCGCTAGCTTTCTCATTTTCACTTCTGAGTATGCCTGTAGTCCTTTCCACAGAGTTTGACTCAATATTCAATTTGCGTGGCCAGTTTTCTTCACTTTAGCATGTGAAACCGCGAAAGCTGCATTGGTAGTGCCGCAAATTTTGTCGTGAAATGGCAACGACTTCCTAAGACCAAGGATAGTAGCGTAACCGCTACAAGTCTTCCTGATCGCCACTTCAGAAAGTGGCGAACCCAATGGAATTCGGAGTGTGTCATGAAATATTATTTTTTGTCCCTAGCGTTTTCTGTTTGCCTAACCGCATTGCAGACAATCAATCCTGCTCTGGCACAAGAAGCTTCAGAAGCAGAACAAGCTTCCGACGAAAAATTCCGTTCTAAAGATGACAAAACCGGAACAAACCCGATTAATTTTCAGAAAGACGTCCGCCTTTATCATGAATATCAAGATTTAGGAGGCGGAAACACGGGAAACGTTACTACGTTTGAATACCGAACGCCGTTCGCCAAAGGTAAATGGCAGTTTCGGATAAAAATTCCTCATCGATCAGTTGATGTTACTGGCCCCGGCTTCTTTTTTGATGAGGCGGGCCTTGGAGATATCAACTTTCGCGTCTTGACCGTTCCCTATCTGAATCCCGAGACTCGGCAAGCTTTCGCATACGGATTAGAGGTATGGTTGCCCACCGCGTCAGAGGACATCCTCGGCGACGATGACGTTGTATTGGGTCCGCAGTTATTTTACGCGTTCTTCAATCCGTTCGGCATTAAGAGTTCCGGGCTCTTCCCCGGCATACAGCATGCTTTTAATGTGGGATCAAACGTCGGCGACGATGTCAATGAGACCCGATTTGATGTCTTTTTCCTAAAGCAATGGCCTGAGCAGCAGCTCTATATGCTCTTGAATCCTCAATACATTGTGGATTGGGAAAACGATACCCAGGGCGGTGTTTTCGATGCGGAGGTTGGATACACGTGGAAATCCGGCGTCACTCTTTACGGCCGCCCTGGTGTCGGCTTGGGACCAGACGAACCACTGGATTGGAACTTCGAGGGCGGGGTCAAATATATATTCTGATCCTGAGCCCCTGCATTACTCAAATTTCGTTTTGGAGAGCAAGATGATGGGTCGAACATTCATAGCATTTGCAGTTGCAGTCACGACTCTGTTCGGCACGGCGGCTTACGCGTCCGAGAAACCCAACATTGTTTTGGTGTTCATGGACAACTTCGGTTGGGGCGAGCCTGGATTTAATGGCGGCGGAATAACGCGTGGTGCAGCGACTCCACGTCTAGACCAATTGGCTGCTGAAGGTTTGAGACTCACAAACTTCAACGTCGAGTCTCAATGCACACCATCACGCGCAGCGATAATGACCGGTCGCTACGCTGTTCGGACCGGCAATGGTACAATCCCTTTAGGAGGGGGCGTATATGGCTTGGTGCAGTGGGAAGTTACCATGGCCGAAATGCTGTCTGATGCGGGGTATGCAACTGGCATGTTCGGCAAGTGGCACCTTGGTCATACAGAAGGTCGATTTCCTACTGATCAGGGTTTTGAGGAGTGGTACGGAATCCCAAACTCAAGCGACGAAACACCTTGGTCCATCCTTGATGGGTTTTCCGAAAGCGGTGTTGCCGGAACCCACGTTTATGAAGGCATTCGAGGTTCAACACCGCAGCAGGTTTTGGACTATGATCTTGAGCAGCGGGCATTGATCGACGGTGAGTTAACTAGGCGCGCGATCGACTTTATGGCTCGTCACGCCGCATCTGAAACGCCTTTTTTCCTCTACCTGCCTTACACAATGACACACTACCCCCTCATTCCCCATCCGGATTTTGCGGGCTCTACCGGCAACGGTAGATTTGCAGATGTGCTGGCACAGATCGATGCTTACAATGGTATGCTATTAGACGCGATTGACGATCTCGGAATACGAGACAACACGATCTTTATTTTCACGGCCGACAATGGTCCTGAAATCTTGCCTGAAGGATCAAATACTCCCTCCGTTGAATATTTCATACCGGGCAATGCAGGTCCTTGGCGCGGCTCGCTATTCACCGGGTTCGAGGGCAGCTTGAGAGTGCCGTTCGCAGTGCGTTGGCCAGGCAAAATTCCGGCTGGTGTAACCAGTGACGAAATTATTCATGAAATGGATTTATTCCCCACATTCGCCAATATAGCGAGCGGCTCAGTTCCAGACGACCGGATAATAGATGGTATCGACCAGACCGAGTTTTTCCTTGGAAATAAGGAGAAATCAAATCGGGAAGGCGTAATTGTTTATATGGGTAACGACGTTTGGGGCGTGAAATGGCGGAACTGGAAAGTACACCTCAAAGAGCAGCAGAACATTCTGACAGGTACCGTAAGTTACGGCGTGCCGCGGATCTACAATCTCTATAAAGACCCCGGTGAGACACAGAATGTCTTGTTTCCTGAGACTTGGGTACCGCAGGCAGCTCTGAAACAACTTACTCAGCACGCAATCTCACTTCAAAAAGAGCCTCCAATTAAGCCTGGAACTAAGGATCCATACATCCCCGCTGAATAAGCAAATGTGTTCTGTTGAACTTTCTTCACAAACTCTTCGTTCCCTTGATGCCGCACGATTCTGCTTCGCTTGAAGGTCTGCTAAGCTGTTCGCAATGCGCGGAAATTACTTAATCCGTCGACGTGTCTGGAACAAAGTAGGTCCAAAACGCATATTGCGTCAGACTGCCGACGTTTATTCGGAATCTGACCGAATTCCTGCAACTTTATCTACCAAGGACCAATCTGTTGTTTATGGATTCGGAAAGCAGGCGAGAAAGGTATCCAGCTTCAGTTTGCTAACTTTAAATCCTGTCTATGCAGTTCGGATGAAAACGGGAGGGTGACCCATGCCGAAAACGATAGTTCGTTTGCTGCCATATCTTTTTATCAGTTTCGCTTTCTTGAGTTTCAATGCAGCCTATGCACAGCCCACAGAAACAACAGAGCAGCAAGTAGATTGGCTCCAATTGGGGATGGGACTTTTTGGCGGCTTGGCGCTCTTTTTAGCTGGAT